>CANFNA010000195.1 GCA_947448395.1 Chthoniobacteraceae bacterium | reverse complement strand
TGCCTGAGCGAGTTCCTGTAAGGTTTGATTAGGATTCGATGTGTGTGACGTGCGGGTGAGCGCTCGGTTTTCGGCGGTGAGAGTCGAACTCAGGATCACTCGAGCTTTAGCTAGACACTGCAGAAGCGTCTGTACCTGCCACTGATCCTGTTCCGTGACTTCTGAAGCACGAATGGAGGAATACAAGGCATCGGTGCTCACAGGGGTCGCGAGGATTCGTTCAAATGCCCCTTCCGATGGTAATCCCTGCTCGCACTGCGATATGGCCAAGATAGTGCCTCTCGGTTCCACAATCCGAGAGGCGGCGGATATGCCCTTAACGGTTTGATAGAAGTTCTGGTCGTGCGGAAATCCCCCGTTCGTGGTGACCACGATTGGAAACCGTCTAGGAAGAGTTACCATGGACTCATTCAGAGCCTCTCGGCACCCAGCATCGTGGGCCGCCCCGACCTCTCCCGCGTAAAAGCCCGTGATCTCTTTCGCTCTGTTAAGGGTCACATTCACGATGAAGTGGGGCGGACAGAACGCTGTCATTTCACGGGTCAGGGCCTGCAGAGGATTTCCTTCGTGAGAACCCCACGTCGTATTCGGATTCTCGATCAGGGATGCCCGATGAAAATGACGAATGGTTTCGAGGCCGGCTATCCCCGGGACTACCGCCTTCGAACCGCCCGAAAACCCAGCATAGAAGTGAGGCTCAATAAACCCAGTCGCTAGTCGAAGATCCGCATGAACCCATTCGGGATTGAGCCAGCAGGCCCCCCCGCATTTCGAATTTCCCACGAGAACCAACGCGGGATCCTCACAATCATGATTTAAGATTGGGAACCGCTCCGATGCATTTCCAAGCATCCGCTTCCGCTCCTGTTCAGTCGAACCGCGGTGACTTCCAGTGCCAATCAGCACGGATACCGTAGCATCCTGGATCTTGAGGAAATCAACCAACCACGGAACCAATAAATGATCGGGCACGGGACGGGTGTGATCGGCAATCGCGATTACGACCTTCGGCTTGCGATGTTCCGCGCGAACTCGCTCTAGTGCTTTGTGAGCGACTTCACGCAAAGAAGGTGAGCCGAGTGGAGTACAAACAGCTTGGAGGAAGGACTCGTGTGGATTGGCAAGGGGCGCGGGATCCTTGGGCAGAACGATCGTGGCCTCTATGCGATTGTCATCGAACTGCAGAGTAAACCCGTCGCTTCCGTAGGCGAGATGGACGGATCTGATGCCCATGGAATCTAAAAGCTGGATGCTGTTGTTGTTAGTGTCTGGACGTCCACTTCACTGCGTTGATGAGTATGCGCTGGTAAGCTGGGTTCCCGTGTGCCTCTGCGGCGTGACCGAGTGCAATACAGGCGATCCTGCACTTGGGGTCTTCCACGACCCAAATGCTCGGCCACTTTTGATGGGTTTCTGGATCTTCGGCCGTCTCCGCTAAAACGGTGAGTGTGCTGCCCGCATCCAAAGTTGGACGGTACAATTCGTCCTGAATTTCAAAACCGTTTACCACTCCTTCAAGTAATGGATGCGTTTTTCCGGTTTGATTTACGGCGAACACGCCTTTGCCATGGCTTTTGGTTCCGCCTCCTACAAAGCGCTTGTTGAAGCCGGTGGCAGGTGCCCAGTTCTGCCAAACGCCTGCATGTACCACGACCACCCCCTTTCCTGAATCCGCGAAGGCGTTCAGCGCATTTTGAAAAGGCGACAATCCGAAACTCCGGTGGTTAGCACTGAGCACCAGAACATCAGCCTCCGCGAGTCGCGTCGCCGCTTCCTCTGCATTCGCCGTGTAGATTGCATCGACGGTGCCCGTTGCGTTCAGGGTCACCTTGTCAGCTTGATGGAAAAACTTTTCAAAATCGTGAGAACTTCCCCCGCCCACCAAAAGGACACGCAGTGTTCCCTCTTTGAGCGGTTGGAAGGTTTGGCCAGTTCCTTCTAAGGACACGATCGGTTTGTCGACCTCAGAAGCGTTCGATCGCGTTGCGATCAGAAACTCCAGCGGCAACGCGTGGGCGCCGAGGAGTAGTGTGAGAAACAGGATGGGCTTCTGGAGGGAACGCATTCGGAGAAAAAAACTCAAAACAGAGAAAAATCCGAGCAGGGATTCCCGCTTTCTTCGAACCACATCCGGAGACATGATCAGAGAATGCAGTCTGTTCTCACCTCTGTCCCCGCAACGACCGCGAATCTTGGCCCTGGCTATGATTGCCTCGGCGTCGCCCTTCAAATTTCAAACCGAGTCTTGGTGACCCAGTTGTCTGAGGAGCATCCTGCCGCTGAGACCCTTCAGGTGAAAGGACCGCAAGCTGGAGAGGCGATGGCGACCTTGGCTGCGGATCGATTCTTTTCCAAAAGCGGCCGTCGGCCTTTTCATTTTCAGTGGAGCGTCGAGGGAGACGTCCCGCTGTCGAGAGGCATGGGCAGTTCCGTAACCGTTCGACTCGGACTACTAGCAGGCCTGAATATTCTCTCGAACGAACCCCTGACCCGACACGAGATTTTTGAGTTATGTGCCGATCTCGAGGGACATCCTGATAATGCTGCTCCCGCCGCCTTCGGCGGATTTACGGTGGCGGGTGGCGTCAGTCTTGCTCGTTTTGAGGTCTCTTCCCAACTGGCGTTTGTCTTGCTCATTCCCGATTTCGAGGTTGCGACCCCCGCTGCTCGACGAGTCCTTCCTGCGCAACTGGAGCGGCTTTCTGCTGTAGCCAGTTGTGCTAACGCTTGCCGGATCACCGCCGCCTTCGCCTCAAAAAACTATAACCTCCTTCGAGGTGCGTTTGTGGACGGCTTACACCAGCCCTTCCGGCGTCCGTTGATTCCCTTTCTCGATGATGTCATTTCCGCCGGCGAAAAGGCGGGCGCGCTTGGCGGGTTTCTCTCGGGTTCGGGGTCCACGATTTGTTGTGTTTCGTTGGAAAATCCCGAGCTTGTGGCGCAAGCAATGGCTTCTGCGGCTCCAGGAAATGTGCGAACGGTCGTAACGCATGCCGATAATCTAGGAATGGTCGCGAAGCTGGTTGATGAGAAACGTTAGGCGATGAGTGCGCGCTGGCTTGAGGATTTCGAACAGTTTGCGATTGAGGTTATCCTCGAGCGACGTCGTGGAAAGCGAGCCACCGCTTTGCGTCGATTTCTATGGGTGCTCAGCGGGCTTTTTAGAGCGATTGTTCAAGCTCGACTTTGGCTTTATCGCCATCGATTCCTCCGTGCGCGCGCTCCCGGAAGCCTTGTCATCTCGGTTGGAAATCTGACCGTGGGCGGGACTGGAAAAACCCCAGTGGTGGAGTTTTTGGCGCGGACTCTCCAAGACCATGGGAGGCGCGTGGCGATCCTCTCGCGTGGCTACAAAGCGAAGAAACCTCCCATTCTCAGACGCCTTCAACGCAAGTGGCTGGGTCTCCAAAAAAACAAGACGCGGGTCGTTCATGACGGAGAGCGCTTATTGCTGGATAGCCGTTTCGCAGGTGACGAACCTTTCATGCTCGCGCGCTCCCTTGGAAATGTCGTTGTGCTAGTGGACAAAGATCGTGTTCGAGCGGCCGTGGAAGCTGTTCAGGCGTTTGCCTGTGACACGCTACTTCTGGACGATGGCATGCAGTACTTGCCCCTCCAGCAACGTTTGAACATCTGTCTGATCGACCGGCAGGCGCCGTTTGGGAACGAGTATCTTCTTCCGCGAGGGACGTTGCGTGAACCTCCAGAAAACCTTCGGCGCGCTCAATATATTTTCATTACCAAAAGCGACGGCGCCGATAACTCCACTCTGGTTGAACGCATCCGAACATACAACTCGACTGCGGGAATCATCGAATGCACGCATCGCCCGCTTCACTTGAAAAATCTCTACACAGGTGAAGAGTTGCCTCTGTCTTGGCTGCCTGGAAAGCACATCGGGGCCCTTTCAGGGATCGCCCGGCCCGAGAGCTTTGAAGAAAAATTATCCGCTTTGGGGGCTCACTTAAACGTTACTTCGCGCTTTGCCGACCATCACCGGTTTACGGAATCCGAACTGAGTGACTTCATCACGCGTTGTGTCCGTCGCGATCTGGATGCCATTGTCACCACCGAAAAGGATAGCGTCCGATTTCCGCATCGTCCGCAAACGCTTGAAGTGCCGGTTCTCTATCTCCGAGTTGAAATCGAAATCCTCCGAGGGCAGGAAGTCTGGGCCGATCTTATTCACAGAGTTTGCAAGCCACCGGAGTTGATGGCGCCAGAACGAGTCTTTGTTTAAATAGAACTCGATGGCTGCGGCTTGGCGGTAATCGTTTCAAAAATCTGCCGCATCAACTGGTGTCTGACTTGCGCGGTCCGTGCTGCTGCTGCTGGGCTGTCAGTGCGAATCTGTTCCACTCCTAGCGGACCATGGGCAACCCGTACGAATTCTGCATCCTCCTCCGCCCAGATACACGCTTGGGTGGCGTCTACTTCGGGATGAAACTGTAGTCCCACGCTGCGTCCCATTCGGAACATTTGAACCGGACAGACAGCGCTTGAGGCCAGCCACTTCGCGCCCTTTGGCAGATCACACCCGTCGCCATGCCAGTGGAGCACCTCGATTTCCTCAGGCAAACCAGTCGTGGTCGGGTCGTTTGCATCTAAAAGGCGAACAGGGGCCCAGCCTATTTCGCGGACTCTTTCGCCTTGGGCTGTGGTCATAGGAGCGACACGGGCGCCTGCTGCATGAGCGAGCAATTGGGCTCCTAAACACACGCCAAGGCTTGGGGCATTTCTTTTCAATCGCTGTTCGAGCAATTCTACGGTTGGGGCAAGCCACGGGTACCGAGGATCGCCGATATCTGCAACTCCCATGGAGCCCCCCATAACGACCAATACATCTTCGTCTCCAAAATTTGGAGGCAGGGGCTCTCCTGCGTGAGCTTCTACCACACAGACTTCGAAGCCCAGAGAGGCGGCGACTTCCCCGATGAGACCGGGGCCCTCGTGGGCCACGTGAGTGATGAAAACAGTGCGACTCATACCTTTGCGGGCCGTGTATTTAAGATCGATCCTATGAAGTCGAGAGGGATTTAGCCTTGCTCGCGGGTCCTCGCAGGAAAACTGGGGGAAGTAACAGATGGATTGTTACGGAGGGCTTACTCTGATAAGACTTATGAGTTCTTTAGGGCTGGCTCTGTCACTCAGTAACAAGGGCGGCCTTTTGGTATCTGACAAGACCCGCTAAGTATCTCATTGAAAAAGTTTTTCACCGAAAATCTAACCGCCTCTATTTATGCCTGATCAGCCTCCAGTTACTACCAATCCGCCACCAACAGACATGACGAATCCGACGACCGGAGGAACCACAGGAGGAACGACCAATCCGCCGACCGGAGGAACCACAGGAGGGACGACGAATCCGCCGACCGGAGGAACCACAGGAGGGACGACCAATCCGCCAACCGGAGGAACCACAGGAGGGACGACGAATCCGCCAACCGGAGGAACCACAGGAGGGACGACCAATCCGCCAACCGGAGGAACCACAGGAGGGACGAC
>CANFNA010000194.1 GCA_947448395.1 Chthoniobacteraceae bacterium | reverse complement strand
AGGTGCTTTGGGGTGTTGGAGAGATGGTCTTCGCCCCGAATGACGTGGGAGATTTGCATTTCGATATCATCCACCACGTTGACGAAGTGGAAGATCCACGAGCCGTCTGGACGCCGGATGGTCATGTCCGGATGAGTTTCTGAATTTGAGAGGTCGAATTCAATTCGGCCGCAGATCAGATCGTCGACGATGACGGTTTTTCTGGGGGACCGAAAGCGCCAAGCGCCATGGTCCTCGTAAAGGTGTCCGGCGGTTTTGAGTTGTTGAAAGTAGGACTCGTAGATGGTTTCGCGTTGGGATTGGAAATAGGGGCCATGCAGGCCGCCGACTTCAGGGCCTTCATCCCATTGGAGACCCAGCCAACGAAGGCCATCGAGAATGACTTGCACGGCTTCCTGAGTATTTCGTGCTTTGTCGGTGTCCTCGATGCGTAGGACGAACGTGCCTCCGCAATGTCTGGCGAAGAGCCAATTGAAGAGGGCCGTGCGGGCCCCGCCTACGTGGAGATAACCGGTTGGGGAGGGGGCGAAGCGAACGCGGACGGCAGGATTCATAAAGAGTGTGAGAGGGTGCAAATCCTGAGGGAATGGAGCGAGTCAAAAAGGGAGGGAGGTGTGGGTGATCGAGGGTTTGGAGGGGGACGAAAAAGCTTTCGTCTGGGAGATGACCTTGACCGATACGAACATAAAACTAGGGTGGAGGGATTGCTGGGCGGGACTGCGCCTCAGCGAGGGCCTTGTTCATGTTTCAGAAAATTTTAGCCATCGATGAATCCTTGATGTCAGCGCGTCTCGCAGAGACGGTGCTTGCGCAGCAGTATCCAGGGGTTCCTGTGGATGTCCTGGTTGCGCAGAGGGGATTGGATGCTTTTGAGCGAATTCAAGTGGCGCAACCGGATCTCATTTTTCTATCTGATTCGTTGCCTGATTTGAAGCCAGAAGCGGTATGTCTTCGCCTTTTGAGTGACCCATCGACGGCTCACGTGCCGGTCTTTTTGATGAATCCGACGGGCCAAGCGGATTTGATTGAGGAGCGTTATTCGAATGTAAGGCGGGTTTTGATGAGGCCGTTGGGCCGGGATACGATGGCGGAGGTATTGTCAAAATTGGTGGCGCAGCCTCCTGGGCCATCGCCGGCTGGGAAGGACGTTTTGTTTTACGACCAAGCGCGTGCCGCATTCAGTGGGCACACGGGTTTTTTTCAGGTTCAAGCGGCCCTGCAGATGGCCTTTGGAGACCGTTTGACTGGGGTTCTCCGTTTTTTTGTGAATCGAGCTCCAATTGAGCTTTACGTTAACCGTGGTCGATTTGTTTTTGCCTCCACTCGAAACGCAGGATTGTACTGTCGAGAGTCTTCGGCGGTTTTGGAGCAGGCGAGTCTCGGCCAGATTGCGGAAGCGCAACAGGCTCAATCCGTGTCGGGATGCCCCTTGTTTTTGTATCTAGCGATGCGCGGAGTTTTGTCGCAAGAGGATGTTGTTCCGGTGGTGAGGGAGCATGGGCATCGTTTGTTTTCGAGTTTATGGACGGCTGGTCGCGTGCCGTTTGAATTTGAAAGAATGGACTCGTTGCCTGAGTTTGCGGCGAAATTTCCTGCATCGGGAGAGGACGCTGACAACTGGGTTCTTTTGGCGCTTCGCAATACAAAGCTTGAGCGGTTGCCCGCTGGATCAAGACCGGATCCGAGTGGCTCTCCGGTGTATACTCGCAAAGGAACGGAGTTGGTGCAGCGCCTGCGGATGAATGACACGGAGTCGAGATTTGCAGCGATTGTGAATGGTGCCGAGTCGTTGCTTTCGCTGTCCAAGCGGACGGGGTGTTCGATGTCGGACGCATTATCGATGGTGTTCCGATTCACGACGCTTGGGGTGATGGACTACTGGGCGGGTAATGTGGTTCCTGGGGCTCCGCTGGCGTTGCCGGCGAAGCGGAGTTGAGTCTGGATTCTCGGTAAAACGAGGATTGAGGCAAGAGTGAGCGAGACTTAGATTTCAGGGACGCTTATGTCGAAAAACACCCCAAAATCTACCGAACACACTTTTGAGACAGCGCTTGAGCGCTTGGAGCAGATAGTGGAGGAGATGGAGGGGGATCGCTTGGCGCTTGAAGAGTTGCTTGGGCGTTACGAAGAAGGCACTCGGTTGGTGAAAGTCTGTCAACAACGTCTGGACTCGGCTGAGAAGCGGATTGAGCTGATTGCGAAGGAGGCCTCCGGTGCTGTTGCTCTTAGTGCTTTTGACCCAGCGGGGGCTTCCCAAACTTTGGTTTCCAACTCTAACGCAACAGCCCCGTCGAGGCAGGCCCCCGCAGTGAAAAAGTCTGACCCTGAAGATGTCAGTTTATTCTAGGGCAAAGCAGTAGAGTTTTTTTTGATTTCCGAGCATGTCACATCCAATTCTTCCCAACATTGACTCACCGGCGGATATAAAGCGTTTGCCGGAGCAGGTTTTACCGCAACTGGCGCAAGAGGTGCGTGATGAACTTGTTCGTGTTTTATCCGATGAAAATCCCACTTCAGTGGGCGGACATCTTGGGCCGAATTTGGGAGTGGTGGAGTTGACGATCGCGATGCACCGAGCTTTTTCGACTCCGAAAGACAAGTTCGTGTTCGATGTGTCGCATCAAGGGTACGTCCATAAGCTTTTCACGGGGCGTCGGGATCGATTTGAAACGATCCGTCAGCAAGACGGGTTGAATGGGTTTTTGCTGCGATCCGAAAGTGAGCACGACTGCTATGGTGCTGGGCATGCAGGCACGGCTCTTTCTGCGGCGTTGGGGATGGCGGTCGGGCGAGATTTGCGTGGCGGGGATGAGCATGTGGTTTGTGTGGCGGGGGACGCCGCTTTCACGTGTGGCGTGAGCTACGAGGCCATGAACAATGCCGCCGAGCAGACCAAACGCCTGATCGTGGTTTTAAATGACAATGAATGGTCCATTGCCAAGAACGTTGGGGCGATTGCGACCTACTTGAACAAGATTGCAACGCACTCCGCGTATCAGCATTTACACGAGAAGGCTGAAAAGTTTGTGAAGAATATCGGTGGCCAGTTTGCTTTGGACTTGGCTCATCGAGTGGAGAGCGGGGTCAAAAACCTCATTGTTCCGAGCGTTATTTTTGAAGAGTTGGGCTTTCGTTACTATGGTCCGATTGATGGTCATGATATCCCTCTGCTGATTCGCACTTTTGAGTTTTTGAAAACGCAGAACGAGCCGGTGCTACTGCATATTTTGACCCAGAAAGGGCGCGGTTACGGCCCAGCACTTGAGAGGCCTGACAAGTTTCACGGGCTTGGAAAATTTGAGCCGAAAACCGGAGAGACTAAGCCAACGAAGACGCCGACATTCTCTGAATTATTTGGCAGAACGCTTTCGAAGTTTGCGGAATCGAATAATCGACTTGTGGCGATTACAGCGGCTATGCCGACTGGAACGGGTTTGGCGCATTTTGCGAAGGAACATCCCTCGCGTTATTTCGATGTTGGGATCGCTGAGGAGCATGCGGCCCTTTTCGCGTGTGGGTTGGCAGTGCAGGGTTTTAAGCCGTTTCTGGCGATTTACTCCACGTTCATGCAACGGGCGTACGACATGATTGTGCACGACATGGCGTTGCAAAAACTGGATGTGGCCTTGTGCATGGATCGGGGAGGATTGTCCGGAGACGACGGTCCCACGCACCATGGCTTATTTGATATTGGGTACCTGCGGCACATCCCCAACTTGGCCTTTTGTTCGCCGCGGGATGAGGCGGAGTTCGTCGACATGCTCTGGACGATGAATCACTACAAGGGCGGACCCATTGCGATTCGGTATCCACGAGGCGTCGGCACTGGGGCTGTTCCTGCTGCACAACCTCGATTGTTGGAGGTTGGAAAAGCGGAAGTGATTCGGCATGGCAGTCTTCAGCCGATTCGGGTGGCATTGTTTGGGCTAGGTCAGATGTGTGCAATGGCGGAGGCTGCGTGCAGGATTTTGGAAGAGAAGGGAATTTCGGCATCGGTGATCAACCCGCGTTGGATCAAGCCGATGGATGTGGGGATGTTGGAGTTTTATGCTAGGGCGGCGGAGGTGGTCTGTACGTTTGAGGATCATGTGCTTCACAACGGGTTTGGGTGTGCGGTGATGGAGCATCTTGCGGAGGAGGGGATCACGACTCCTGTGGTCCGGATTGGCTGGCCCGACGAGTTTATTGAGCACGGTTCTGTCGATGCGCTGCGCGCCAAGCACGGTTTAACGGCTGAGGCCGCCGTCGAACGCATTCTCGCCTTTCTGGGAGATACTTCGCTCGGCGCCAGTCCGCAGGCTAGCCCTATAGGCAAAGTCTGAGGGTGTATTCATCTGCCGATTATTCCGATGAACCAGGAAAAACCGGTGGTGTCAGCCGAGGGTTTAACTAAAGCGTTCCGAACCTACAAAAAGGCACCTGGAATTTTCGGGGCGATTCGGGGGCTTTTCAAGCGGGAGTATTCAGAGACTCGTGCCGTGGATGGAGTCAGTTTCTCCATAAATAGTGGTGAATGCGTCGGCTTTTTGGGGCCGAACGGTGCAGGCAAGACGACGGTGATGAAGATGCTCACGGGGTTGGTGCAGCCTACTTCGGGAGAGGCCAGTGTCTTGGGGTATCGCCCGTGGGATCGGAACGATGCGATGAAACGGCAATTTGCGCTACTGATGGGTCAAAAGAACGCGTTGTGGTGGGACTTGCCGGCCAGAGAATCGCTCGAGCTCAATAGAGCGATTTACGAGGTGGATCGCGGGCGCTTTGAAAAAGTGGTTTCGGAGTTGTCTGAGTTGTTGGAAGTGGAGGGTAAGCTGGACGTGATGGTGCGTGAGTTGTCTTTGGGGGAGCGGATGAAAATGGAATTGATTGCGGCGCTGATCCATTCGCCAAAGGTGCTTTTCCTAGACGAGCCTACGATTGGGCTGGATGTGACTTCGCAGCAGCGAGTACGTGATTTTCTAAAGCGGTATAATCGAGAAAGCGGGGTGACGATGATGCTCACCAGTCACTACATGGGAGACATTGAGGAGTTGTGTCAGAGGGTGATGATTATTAATCAAGGGCGGCTTTTTTTTGACGGACCCCTGAGCACGATTGTTGATCGTTTTTCGGGATACAAGGTGCTGCAGTTGCGGTTTTCTCGAGAGGTGGAGGGGCGTTTTGATTTGATGGGCGAGGTTTTGGAGGCGGGGGAGATGCACGTGCGCATGAGAGTGGATAGATCACGGGTGGCGGATGTTTGCCGGGAGGCTTTGGCGGTGTTTCCGGTGAGCGATTTGGCGGTGCAGGAACCTTCGGTGGAAGAGGTGATTCGCCAACTGTTTGTGTTTGAGGAGCGGGGCGGCGATTCGAATTCTGAATCCTAGAGAATCAGCGTCATGATTTCACTCAGGGAGGCTTTGACGGGATATCATCTGGTTTCGATGTGGGTGCTGTGCAGTTGGGTGGTGCTCTTAATTATAAATTTAAGAATCATGCCGCGGCTGAAAAAAGAGCTGGGGCACGTGGCAAACCATCCAAGAGTTTCCGTGCTTGTTCCTGCTCGGAATGAATCGCGCAACATT
>CANFNA010000193.1 GCA_947448395.1 Chthoniobacteraceae bacterium | reverse complement strand
CGTCCATCGCGTCGGACGGGGAAGCCGAGTCTGGCGGATTTGAGGGCGATTCCTTGGGTTTTTTCGTGGAGTCAGGCGCGGTTTTACGTGCCGGGTTGGTTTGGGGTGGGAAGTGGTCTGGCGGCGTTATCCGAGGAGGAACGCGGGCTGATGGCATTGCGATTCCGTGAGTGGGCATTTGTGCGCTACGTATTCACGAACGTCGAAAGTTCTTTGGCCAGTGCGGATCTTGAGTTGATGAAGCAGTACGCTGGGTTGGTTCCGGATGCAGGGTTGCGCGATCGGTTTCTTTCCATGATCGAAGCGGAGTGGAAGTTAACCCACCAAATGCTGGAAGAACTTCACGGCAAAGGAATGCAGGAGAGACGTCCGCGCATGCTAAAGACGCTTGAACTTAGAAGTGAGGCCCTACGGGTTCTGCATCATCAGCAAATTCGTTTATTGAAGGAATGGCGCGAGAAATTGGAGTCGGCTGATTCCCCTGGGGCGGATGCGATGCTGCCGGAATTGTTACTCTCTATTAATGCGATCGCCAGTGGACTTCGGACCACAGGTTAAACGGTTTCTCTCCGCAAGGTCCTTTCCTGCGCAATGCGGCGCTGGAAAGGGGCATGCGTGAGTTAAAACGAAGAGGGTTCCGCTTAGATTGAGGCTGCTGAGTAGTCCCAACCAGCCCGTACTTTTTCCCGTTTGAGGAGCTTGTTGGCGGCGGGATTATCGCGGAACTGTTGCTCTTTCGAGTCCCAATAGAGGGGCTTTCCGGGGAAAGTCGCCGCAATGTTTCCAATCAAACAAACGCGGGTGAGCGGGACCGCATATTCAAAGTGAGCGCCACATTGGATGTTCTTTTCGATGGCCTGAACCAGTTCGAGTTGGGGTGTGGTCACGGCTGCGCGTTCCAACTGACGTGCGGGGTTTTTTGATGCTAAGAAGGCGGCTTGGCGGGCTGCTGGCAGGATCCTCGGATTTGCGGAGTTGTCGCCCGGGCAGATGAGCATTCCGTCTTCTCCTTTGTAGATGCAACCGCCCTTCATCTTTTCCCAATCCAAGTCTGGATCCAGATCCATTGGGCGATCGGGTTTAATTCCGCCATCATACCAGACCAGTTTGACGTCTCCGAAGAGAGGGCTCTTGAAGTGGCATTCAATGGTGCTTTTGCTTGGAAAGGTGATGTTGGTGAGTTCTTCCGAGGAGGCCTCTACGCGAAGGGGTTCTCCGAGTTCGCAGGCCCAGAAAGGCCCATCGAGAAGATGACATCCCATATCGCCCATGGCGCCGGCGCCATACTCTCGGTGGGCACGCCAAGAAAAGGGATGCAATCCCGGGACGTAGGCGGTCGAAGGGCACTGGGCGAGCCATGATTCCCAGTTCAGAAAATCGGGGGCTGCACTCGGAACCATGATTTCGGAGGCCTTGTTTCCCTGAGGCCAGATGGGACGATTTGTCCAAACATGGATTTCCTTCACTCTGCCGATGGCTCCGGCGGCTAGCCATTCTTTGAGAAGACGGATGCCTTCGGTGAGATGACCTTGGTTGCCCATGTTTGTGAGCACGCCTTTTTTCCGAGAGGCCTCAAGGAGTTGGTTCGCTTCCCAAATTCGGTTCACGAGGGGTTTTTGCACGCAGACGTGTTTCCCGTGTTTGATGGCCTCCATGGCTGCTGGAAAATGAGAGTGATCGGGGGTCGTGACCGTGACGCCATCGATCTGATTTCCCATGGCTTGGAACATCTCACGAAAATCCTCGAATACTTTTGCGTTTGGATAGAGCGCCTTGGCTTTTTGCAGTCTCGAACGATCGACGTCGCAAAGGGCGATGATTTCGCTCCCTTCTGCTGCGCGAGCAATATCGGCTTTGCCTTTCCCTTCGACGCCAATGCCTGCGAACTGAAGTTTTTTTGGCGCCTGACCGAGGAGGAGGTTCGGGAAGAAAACGGCGCCGGCGGTGAACGCGGATGATTTAAGGAAGTCGCGGCGGGTGGGGTGGTGTTGCCAACGCATGGGAAAGAGGGGGTGTTAGTTTGTTGGAGCTTGTGAGGTGGAGAGTTTCGGCGTGTTGGCAAAAGACAGGCAAGCTTGAGAGGGAGATCTTTTTTTTCAGGAACAATATTTTGGATCTAATAAATCAGCGCCTACATGACTGTTTCCAATTCCATTTAAGCTTGGCTAAACAGAACTAGTTCCCGCTTGGGACACATTCGATATTTCCACCCCTCTTATGAAACATCCGATTCTTGTTGGCCTTAGTTGCCTTGTCTTTTTGCATTCAGCGAGTCTGGCTGAGTGGACGATTCAGACCTTTGCGGGAAATGGGACGAAGGGATTCTCTGGCGATGGCGGCAAAGCGACCGATGCGACTATTGATAATCCTTTTGGGGTGGTTCGGGGACCGGACGGCGCGATTTGGTTCTGTGAGTACACCGGGCAAAAGATTCGGAGAGTCGCGGCGGACGGAACTATCACGACGGTGGCGGGGACCGGACAGAAGGGATATTCAGGTGATGGCGGTCCGGCACTGCAAGCGACCTTCAATCTGCCGCACGAGATCCGCTTCGATAAGCAGGGGGATTTGTTTGTTGTGGATATGGCCAATAATGTGGTCCGCAAAATTGACCTGAAAACGGGGGTGATTAAGACCATTGCTGGGACGGGTGCAGCTGGATACTCCGGCGATGGAGGGTTGGCAACGCAGGCGCAGTTGAAGAGCCCGCACAGCATCCAATTTGGACCAGATGAGAGCCTCTACATTTGCGATATAGGCAACCACGTGATCCGTCGGGTGGATGTGCAGACTGGGATGATTTCAACGTTTGCCGGAACTGGAGTTTCTGGGCCGACGCCGGACGGGGCTCCGATTCAAGGAACTCCGCTCAAGGGTCCTCGCTCCATTGATTTCGATCGGGATGGAAACCTCTGGCTGGCTACCCGCGAGGGCAATCAGGTGTTCCGATTCGATTTGAAGGGTGGAAAAATCCACCATATTGCGGGGACGGGAAAGAGCGGTTTTGGGGGCAACGGGGGGGCGGCGCGTGAGGCGGAGCTGAAGGGGCCAAAAGGGATCGCGATTGATTCTAAAGGAAACGTTTGGCTGGCGGACACGGAAAGTCACTCGGTTCGCATGATTGAGGCAAAGACTGGTAACCTCGTGTTGATGGCTGGCACGGGTGAGAAGGGAGACGGCCCAGACGGCAATCCTCTGGGATGCAAGATGGCGCGTTTGCACGGCATCTTTGTGGATGCGGATGATTCCGTGTTTATTGGCGATAGCGAAACGCATCGGGTGCGGGTGATGCGGCAGAAGTAAGGGCAACAAATTGCGCTGAATTTTTTCTCAGTTCCTTTTTATGAATCTGGATTTGTTTCGGTTTTTTCTCGGTTGCACTTTGGTGTTCGGAGCGGTGCAGGGAGTTTTGGCAGACAAGATTGAGTTGGTGGTCGGGGGCACGCGTGAGGGGCTTCCCTCATCTGCAACTGAGGCTCGGTTGAGGGAACCGTTCGGAACGGATTTCGACTCGAAGGGGAATACTTGGATCGTGGAGATGGTGAGTGGAAATCGGTTGCTGAAAATGGATCTGCGTGGCGTGGTGAGCCATGTAGCGGGGCGGCCCCAACACGGACTTTCTGGCGATGGAGGGCCAGCTTTGGATGCCCAGTTTCATGGGCCTCACAATCTGGCGGTGCTGCCCAACGGGAATGTTTTGATTGGGGATACTTGGAATGGAAGGATTCGATTGGTGGATGTTTCAACCGGCAAGGTAGAAAGCGTAAAGGGATACGAAGTGCCGGAGGAAAAGGCGAAGGGAGCGGGGCCTTATTGCATCACCTTGGATTTTTCTGGCACGGGATTGTACGTCGCGGATTTACGGCAGATTTGGCGTCTGGATTTGACTACGGGCGAAAAGAAATTGGTCGCCGGAAATGGACGGAAGGGGAGGCCGATTGATGGGGGATTGGCTGTGGAGGAACCGTTGTCGGATCCGCGAGCGGTGGCACCGGACCGTCTTGGCAATGTGTATATTTTGGAGCGGGGGGGAAACGCGTTGCGAGTGGTGGACAAGGAGGGAAGGGTTCGGACGGTGGTGAATGTTTCTGGGGCGGTGGGTTCGGATGGGGACGGAGGGCCCGCCTTGGACGCGAAGATGAATGGACCAAAGCATCTCTGCGTGGATCGCGATAACAGCGTGATTGTGGCGGATGCCGAGAACAACTTGGTCCGGCGGTATGTGCCGTCAACCGGCCGTATGGAGAGGGTGGCAGGGACAGGGAAGCGGGGGAGTGCTGGGGTTGGAGGGGCTCCTGAATTGTGTGGGCTTGCGCGTCCCCACGGTGTGGTGATTCACCCAAAGAGTGGGGAATTGTATATTACCGATAGCTACAACGACCGAGTGCTCCGGATTGTGAAAGAATAGACAAGCTCCAAGCCTGCATCTCGGGCGCTTCAACTTTGACCACCCTTTCATTCTAATTATGAAATCCCTCCCCCTGATTCTTATGGCTCTGCTCTTTGGTGGCAGAGTATTCGCCCAGAATTCAACGGTCCCAGCGAAACAGGCCGACGTTTCCAAGCTGGATCCCGCGATGGCAGCGAGTAAAGCGGCGCAAGCCGAGCTGCAGTGGCACGATGTTACAAAATGGGGCGTTGAAGGACGTGAGTGGGTGAATCAAGACCGGTTGCGATATTTCGATCGTCTTCCTTCCGTCGCTGAGAAAACGGTGAGTTCGAAGGTATGGTCTTTGAGTCGAGACAGTGCCGGTATGATGGTTCGTTTCAAAACGGATGCGGATGCGCTTCATGTGCATGTGGCTGTGACGAAAGCAACGCTTGGACTGCCTCACATGCCTGCCACGGGTGTCAGCGGGGTTGATTTTTATGCGCGCGATGAGGCGGGAAAATGGCGCTGGGTGAATGTGACAAAACCAGCAGCTCAGGAAAGCCGGGTGGAGGTGATCAAGGGGTTGGCCTCAGGACTCAGAGAGTATGCGGCATATCTTCCGCTTTATAATGGAGTGGAGGTTCTTGAGATTGGAGTGCCCAAGGGGGCGAAGTTTGAAGGACTGGATCCAAGAAAAAAGCCTGTCGTGTTTTATGGGACCTCCATAACGCATGGCGCCTGTGCAAGTCGGCCCGGAATGGTTCACACTGCGATTTTGGGGCGTCGCCTTGATATGCCGGTAGTGAATTTGGGCTTCTCGGGCAATGGCAGGATGGATTTGGAAGTGGGCGAGTTTTTGAAGCAAATCGACGCGGCGGTTTACGTGATCGATTGTCTTCCGAACATGGGTCCGGCGGATGTGAAGGCCAAGTGTGTGCCGTTAGTGAAGCAGTTGCGTACAGCGAAGCCGGGTACGCCGATTGTGCTCGTGGAAGATCGGCGTTTCACCAACGACTGGATTACTCCAGCGAAGGCAAAGTTTCACGATGAGAATCACGCTGCGTTAAAAGATGCGTATGCGACTCTTAAGGCAGATGGGGTTCAGAACCTTCACTATATCGAAGGCGACAAACTGTATGGGACGGATACAGAGGGTGCCACGGATGCCTCGCATGCCAACGACCTAGGATTTATGCGGCAGGCTGACATCTTTGAGCCGGTTTT
>CANFNA010000192.1 GCA_947448395.1 Chthoniobacteraceae bacterium | reverse complement strand
GGAGTGCGTGTTTTGCAGCGCAATCTCAAGGGAGTGATTGAGACGGAGGTGCGTCGGATCGAACCCAAGCAGGGGCACCACGTGTATCTAACGATCGATGCTCGGATGCAGTTTATCGTGGAGCGGGCGCTGCGCGATGCGGGAGTTGGGCGGGCTGCTGCGGTCGTCGTGAATCCTTCTAACGGAGAGGTATTAGCGATGGCTTCTGTGCCGTCTTACGATCCCAATATTTTCATTCCCAGTATCAGCAAGTCTGATTGGCAGAAGATTCGGGAGGATGAAACCCATCCTTTGACTAACCGGGCGATTCAGGGGTATGCCCCGGGATCGACTTACAAGACGGTGTCAGCGCTGGCCGGATTCCGGAAAGGGCTCACAGTGAAGAATACGTTCAGTTGTTCCGGAGGGGTGAGTTACGGAGCCAAGTACATGAAGTGTTGGGTGACCGATAAGCACTTGCCCTCGCATGGGAGTCTGATGCTGCCCGATGCGTTAAAGTTCTCCTGCAATGCCTTTTTTTATCAGTGGGGCAATGCTGCTGGGATTGAGAACATTGTTTCCATGGCTCAGGCCTTGGGATTGGGCAAGCGGAGTGGATTGCCGCTTTCGGGTGAGGAGGCTGGGCTAACGCCGAGTCCGGAGTGGTTGAAGGTGGTGAGTCCTCAGGAGAGGTGGTCGAACGGATATACGGCAAATGTTTCGATTGGGCAGGGCTCTGTGGAGGCGTCGCCGCTGCAGATGTGCATGGTTGCGGCGACGATCGCAAATCGGGGGCGCTCTTTTGCGCCGCGATTGATTGCGCGGGTGGTGGATTCTGACGGAAGGGATGCGGTGGATCCGGATACGGGTTTGTTGGTGGTGCCTAAAGAGCCTGACTTGAGGGCTGATTTGCACGAGTCGGGGATTACGGATGAGGAGATTGAGTTGGTGCGC
The DNA here is from genome assembly GCA_947448395.1 of Chthoniobacteraceae bacterium. Lineage (GTDB taxonomy): Bacteria > Verrucomicrobiota > Verrucomicrobiia > Chthoniobacterales > Chthoniobacteraceae > Chth-196. Next base: position 4,709 of record CANFNA010000192.1, on the reverse strand, counting down.
AGGGGGATGTGGAAAGTGGTGAATGAGCCGGGGGGCACCGGGAAAAGGGCTCAGGTGAAGGGGGTTGAAGTTGCAGGCAAGACTGGAACGGCGCAATTTTGGAGGGATGTGAACGGGAAAAAGGAGAAGGACAACCACACTTGGTTCATTTCCTTTGCGCCCTACGAAAACCCAAAGTTTGCGGTCTGCGTGTTTGTTCAGGGGGCGCAGTCAGGAGGCGGAGTTTCGGCGCCGATTGCGCAGCGGATTTTTGAACAAGGGCTAGCGTTGGAAAAAGGGTATGAGCCCGCCATGGAGCCTTTGGCGGCGGCACCGGGGAGTTTCACTCCGATTAACGAGGTAAATTACAAGACGGGATCGACTTTTGGGCCAGATGCGGGGGATCGAGAGACTGCGGATCACACGGAACCTCCGGTGAAGGCGATCCCGAAAGCGCAGCTTGTGGAGGCGAAACCGGACATAAAACCGGAGGCTGACGAGCGAGGAAAAGTGCCTTCTCACCCTGTGAAGGAAGAAACTCGTGAGAAAAGAGGTTTTTTTGAGAGGCTTTTCGGCCCTAGAAAGACAGACTCTCCACAAACCACTCCAAACACCCCTGCGGGCAAACCAGCCCGATGATTTTCCAGTGCTTTCCACCTTTTTTCAGAAACTAATTTCCATGACTGAACGCGTAAAACGCCTTCTGGGCCTTGCCCGTCGGCAGACGGGTAACCGCTTAATTATTAGCTCCGAGAAACTTGAGCGACGAGTGGCTCTTCTCGAAAACGGGGTGCTCGAAGAATATTCCATCGAGCGTCAGACCGATCGAAACATCGTGGGGTCGATCTTCAAAGGGCGTGTTAAAAACATCGAACATGGTCTGAAGGCTATGTTTGTGGACATCGGCTTTGAAAAAAATGCATTCCTCCACTTCTGGGATGCGCTTCCTGCGGCTTTGGATAGCGGCGTGGAGCAGGTGGAGCGCACAAAAGGAGGTAAAGAGCGTAAGCGTATTACGGCTAAGGACATTCCTGAGATTTATCCCGTAGGAAGCGAAGTGTTGGTTCAGGTAACCAAGGGGCCGATTTCCACGAAGGGGCCGCGGATTACCACCAATGTTTCCCTTCCCGGTAGGTACTTGGTTTTGATGCCTTACAGTGATCAATGCGGGATTTCCCGTAAGATCGACTCGCCGAAGGAGAGGGAACGGCTTCGGAAGATTCTCAGGGAGTTGGATGTGCCTGAGGGGATGGGTGTGATTATTCGGACGGTTGGTGAGGGACAACGGGCGCGCTACTTTGTCCGGGACTTAGGCTTACTGCTGGAGCAGTGGAGGAAGATCGAAGAGGCTTTGCAGAAGAGACCCGCGCCGGTTTGTGTTTTTGAGGAGCCAGATTTGGTGGAGCGAACGGTTCGAGACTTCCTGACCGACGAGATCGATGAGGTGTATTGCGATGATGAATTGGCGGTGAAACGGATGGGCGAGCTGGTTGGGCAGATTTCGAAGCGGTCTAAGAGCCGAATTCAGCACTACACCGGAACTCAGCCGATTTTCGAAAACTTTGGCGTTCAGAAACAGATCGACGATGCGTTTCATCGCCAAGTGTGGCTGCCCTGCGGAGGCTATATTGTGATCGATGAGACCGAGGCGTTGATCGCCATCGACGTCAACACTGGGCGGAACAAAGGGGGAAAAGATGTTGAGAAGACCATCCTGCAAACGAATTTGGAGGCGGCGGATGAGATGGCTAGGCAGATGCGCCTCCGCAATATTGGGGGTCTGATCATCGGCGATTTTATCGACATGAAATCCCGCAAGGACCAGCAGATGGTTTATCAGCGGATGAAGGATCGGCTGAAGCGGGACAAGGCGAAGACGCATGTGCTTCCGATTTCAGCTCTAGGGCTGATGGAAATGACCCGTCAGCGTGCTCAAGAGTCGATTTCTGGATCTGTTTATGAGCCTTGCCCTTATTGTGCTGGGCGGGGGAAGGTGAAGAGTTCGATGACGATGAGTGTCGAGTTGCAGCGTGCTCTGCATTTAGTGCTTCGAAATTACCCCGAGGTTCACGAACTCAAGATTACGGTCAATCCGCACGTGTTGCAGCGCTTGAGGGCTGAGGACGAGGAGTTGCTCGTTGAGATTGAGCGGAAGTATGCGGGGCGGTTGACGTTCCGTTCGGATGTGTCTTGTCACCACGAGCGGTTCATGATTGTGGATGCGCAGACGAATCAGGAACTCAAATACTAGGGGCGCCGCTATAAGTTTGGTTTTCCCTCAGGCGCTGGGCCGGGCGTGAGCAAGGCCGGCCTGAGGAAACCATAAGGTGCGCTTCTAACCTCTACGTTTTGCGTTCGGTCATGGACGGCTATTATCTGCATCGCCTTAGTCCTTTTCTTTGGGAGATGGCGGAAGGCATGGGCCTGCGTTGGTATGGGTGCGCCTATGTGGCTGCTTTTTTACTGGGAGGCTATCTGTATCGCAGGCTTTCGGAGCAAAGGCTGAACCCACTGTCGCCCGCCCAAGTCAGTGATTTTATTACATGGGCGGCGGTATTCGGAGTGATGGTCGGGGGCCGGCTGGGATACATGTTGCTTTACGACTACGAGCGTTTTTGGGTGGCCCCGCTGAGTCTGTTAGAGGTTTGGAAGGGCGGGATGTCTAGTCATGGAGGGATTCTTGGGCTGGTTTTATTCACTTATATTTGGGCCCGAAGGCATCAGGTCTCGTGGACTGGCATTGGGGACAGCTTGGTTGTGGTGGCTCCGGTTGGAATTGCCTTGGTGAGATTGGCCAATTTTATGAACGGCGAATTATATGGCCGGATTGCGAAAGTGAGCTGGGCGACGCAATTTCCATCGGAGTTACTGGAGCATCCAGAATTGCTTTCGGGCACCAGCCTATCCGGCGTCCTTCCAGAAACGGTGATTCGAATGGCTCGGACAGACGATGTTGTAGCTCGAGTTCTTCGTGGTGTCTTACCGCCTCGGCATCCATCGCAACTGTATGAGGCTGGACTGGAGGGGTTAGTGCTTTTTGGAGTGTTGTACTTCATGAGAACTAGGCTCCGAGTTCCGAGAGGAGTTTTGACAGGATCCTTTTTTGTTGGTTACGCCGCCCTGCGGATTATTGGGGAACAGTTTCGCCAACCCGAGGATTTCAATTTTGGGATGCCGAGGGGTGTGTTTCTTTCTTTGTTCCTGATTTTGATTGGGTTGGCGTTTTTAATTTCAGCTTATCGAAAACCAGAGTTTGAGGCTGGGTTAGGCCGTTAAGTTTCAAAAAGAGAAGCTTTCCTCTTTTTGAATTTGTCTTTCAGGGGAGGGTTCTTAATCTCCTCGCCCCTTCTGCATGTTCCGCACGTCCACCGAGATGAAAATACTGACTGGGTCAGCTCATCATGAGCTAGCCGAGAGGATTTGCGCATATATTGGTGTCCCGCTGGGAGATGCGACGGTTACTTCGTTCCCTGACGGGGAGACGTATGTGAAGATAAACGAGAATATTCGTGGTCGCGACGTGTTCATTGTTCAGCCCACTTGTCCGCCGACGAATCAAAACCTGATGGAATTGCTCATCATGGTAGACGCGGTGCGTCGTGCGAGCGCTGCGCGCATCACAGCGGTGATTCCTTTTTTTGGATATGCTCGCCAAGATCGTAAGGATCAGCCCCGTGTTCCAATTACCGCGAAACTGATTGCGAATCTTTTGACTGCAGCAGGTGTGAATCGCGTTCTGACGATGGACTTGCATGCGCAGCAGGTGGCTGGATTTTTTGATATTCCGGTGGATCACCTGTATGCGGCTCCAGTCATCATCCGCAACTTGAGGCAGCGAAATTTTTCGGATGCGGTCGTGGTGTCACCCGATGTTGGTGGGTTAAAAATGGCGTCATCGTATGCTCAAGCGCTTGGCGCTGGGTTGGCTATTGTGGCTAAGCGCCGCAAGAGTGCGACGGAGACGGAAGCCCTGAATGTGATTGGGGACGTTAGTGGGAAGGACGTGATTTTGGCGGATGATCTCACGGAGACAGCGGGGACGCTGACGAGTGCTGCGAGAATTTTGAAGGAGCGAGGAGCGCGTCGGGTGGTTGCGTGCGTGAGTCACGCAGTTCTTTCAGACTTGGGGGTGGAGCGTTTGATGAAAGGCGATTTGGCGGAGTTGATTACGACCAATAGCGTTCCTGTTCGGATGGTTTCCGGAACTCCGATGACGGTGCTGTGCATTTCCGAACTCCTTGGAGAAGGCATCAAGCGGATTCATGATGACGAATCCGTCAGTTCACTTTTTGAGATCAGTAAAAACGAGAAGGTTTAAATAAGAATATGGCAAAGCAAATCAAACTCTCGGCGCAGACCCGTCTTGTCGATGGTCGTACGTCCGTGAAGAAAATCAGGGCCCTGGGACAAGTTCCTGCGGTGGTGTATGGAGCAACGCAACCCGCGTTGAACCTTCAGTTGAAAGCGCGCGAATTGGCGGAGGTGCTGTCTCACGCTTCAGGCGAGCAGCTTCTCGTGGAATTGGAAATATCAGATGGATCCAAGGTCTCCAATCGTTTGGCTTTGATTCAGGAAGTTCAACATCACCCTGTGCGTCGGAATGTTTTGCACGTGGATTTTCATGCCGTGAATGCGGATGAGAAACTGCACGCGCATGTGACGGTGGAAACTTATGGGGAATCGGTTGGCGTAAAGACCCACGGCGGCTTGTTGGTTCTATTGTTGCACAG
>CANFNA010000191.1 GCA_947448395.1 Chthoniobacteraceae bacterium | reverse complement strand
TTTTGGGATCAACCCATAACGGGGACTCAACAAGAGCGCTGCGCAAAAAATGGTCCCTAAAACCAAAACAATGCATGCCCCAGAGGGAACCTGTAACCAGTAACTCAACCATAAACCGCATACGGATCCAACCACGCCAAGAAGACCTCCCCCCCAAAGCATCCACGGAAAAGAATCACACAACAGATACATCGTGGCTGCCGGCGATACTAACAAACCCAATAATAAAATCACCCCAACAGCCTGCAGCGAACAAACCATCACCAAAACAAGAGCCACCACCAAAAATACATTCAAAAAGCCAGTCGGAATCCCCTGACTCCTCGCAACTGCCGGATCAAAAAGCAGCAACTGAAGCGGACGCTCCGCCATCACCAACAAAGGCATCACAACCAATGAAACTCCATATGCTAGCCATAAATCCTGATTCGAAACCCCAAGGATATTCCCAAAAAGATAATGCATCAGAGATACACGCACCGGAACAAAACTCAGAAGCACAACTCCTGACGAAAAAGCCACGGTATAGAGAATTCCAAGCGCGGTATCTTCCTTAACCCTCGAACTACGCGAAAGCACTTGCGCTCCAACCGCCACCATCAATGCGGCGGCAAGCGCCCCCACGAACAATCCCGCAGGCTCCAAGCTCTTAAACAAAAGCACTCCAAGCGCTAATCCTGGCAAGAGCGAATGCGATAACGAGTCCGCCATTAATGCCATCCTCCGAAGCACTACAAAGCCTCCGAGAAAACCGTTCAAAAAACCCACCAACACGCAGGCCGCCAATGCACGCTGCATGAATCCATGATGAAAAGGTTCAAACAGCCAATCCATGACTCACTCCTGAAAATACCCGAGTTCCATACGTTCGCTCCAAATTTTCCGAGTTGAATACCGCCTCCACGCTCCCTGCCGCAATCAACTCCCCATTCAATAAAATCACCTGATCAAACAACTCCGCCACACTCGATAAGTCATGATGCGATACCATCACTAGCTTCCCCTCCGCCTTCAGCATCTTCATCAACCCTTTCAGAGCCTCCTGACTCGGTTGATCCAAACCAGCAAAAGGCTCGTCCAAAAGGAACACATGCGCCTCCTGCGCAAGCGCTCGCGCCAAGAAAACCCGCTGTTGTTGCCCTCCCGATAACGCAGAGATCTGACGCCCCTCTAAAGGAGTTAACTGCATCGCCTCCAGAGCCCGATCCACAGCCATTTGATCCCCCTTGCCAAACTTGCGCCACCATCGCAATTGCAGATACCGCCCCATCTCAACAACCCCTCTTACAGTTGTCGGAAAATCCCAGTCCACCATCTCCCTTTGGGGCAAATATGCAAACTCCTTGCTAGCCCCATGAACCTCTCTCCCATGGAAAGAAATCCGCCCCCCTTCAACCGGCAAAAGACCTGCCAATGCCTTCAGTAGCGTCGATTTCCCTGCCCCATTAGGTCCCAAAACGGCCACACACTGACCGCAGTCGACCGAAAAACTAAGATGATGCAGCGCCGGAATCCTCCGATAACTCACCGTCAGATCGGAAACCTGCATCGAATGCCGATGAAAATTGTTCGTCTTCTCGCTCATGGAAACGCGATCACCTCCTCTATCAGATCAGACCCCCATACGCTCCGCTCATAGCACTCCCCATTGTGCAACCGCAACCGGCAACGAACCGCCGTCACCCCCTTTCCCTCCGCCTCTACCCGGAACACCAACTCAATTCCTTCTTTTGGAAAAGGCAAAGACACAGTCCTCAACTCACTCAAAGAAGGACGCTCCATCTTCAAGAACTCCTTACCAAGATGGTTTATCTGCATCGTTCGAATTTCCCTCGAAAATTGAAATTCCATTTCAAACGCTCGAATTTCACCCTCTACACTCCCGCCCCGTCCAAGATTCTCCCCTGGATTGATTCCCAATCTACTCTCCAAAGCCTCCTCTCGCGTCACCCACTTTAAGGGCAGCGCGAACAACAGCACTCCGATAAAAACAAGGCCGCCACGAACCAGAGGAGCACCCTGCATCGCTACTTCAATGCCTCCACGATTGCATTCACATTGCTCCGAATCATCCCAGCATAGGTTGCCGCATCCCCAGTCCCTAATCCATCCACCCACAACCGCCCCCCCAGCACCGCCCCGGTCTCTGAGGTCATCTCCCTCAAAACTTTAGGGTTCACTGTGTCCTGCGCAAATACCGCCTTCACCCTCTGCGCCCTTATCACATCCAAAAGAGCCGCAACCTTACGGCTAGAAGGCTGTTCCGACGGCGTTAACCCCTCCACTGCATAAACCGAAAACCCATACTCCTTCGCAAAATACTGCAGCGCATCATGCGAGGTCACCAACTTGCGCTGGTTCCGAGGCAATTCCGCCACGCGCCCTCGAACCCACCGCTGCAAATCCTCCAGCTCCGATAAATACCGATTCGAATTCTCCAAAAAAAAACCCGCACTCTGCGGTTGTAACGCCACAAACTGCTCCCTCACCACCTTAACCGCCCGCTGCACGTTCGGCACACTGTGCCACCAGTGGGGATCTTCAAACGCATCCCGCCCCATCGTCTGCGTTCCATCCCTCATCCAAAGTGACGGCAGCTGACCGCCAACCTCCACCACTCGCGCCTTCCCTCCCGCCGACTCCTTCAACTTCCCGACATATCCCTCCATGTGCTTGGCAGATAACAACACCAGATCCGCCGAAGCCACCGTCCGCAAAACCCCAGGGTTCGGTTCGAATTCGTGCGGATCTACCCCAGGAGGCACATGCCCACTCACTACCACCACTCCCTCCCCAACTCGTTGCGCAATCTCAGTCAAGATCGATGAAAACGAGGAGACTCGAATGCGCTCAGCTAACGGCTCTCCGCCCTTAGCCGCCCATGCGCCACCCCCTCCAGAAAAGCCCAAGGTAGCTCCCATCACAACCAATCCCAAAACAAGCCGAAGACACGGCACGCAGCACGGCAACTTCATCGCGCCACCATAGATAAAAACCACCCTTATTGCAATCCATTTGCAAGAAGGGTGGTGATTTATCGAACCCTCTTCGTTCAGCGGGAATGCAACTCGGCCTCACGGTTTATCACCGATTTAGCAATCTCGCTCAGCCTACGATCAAAACGTTCCTCCTCCGCTAACGTTCGACCCAGAATCTCTGCCACCTCGCCTTGCTCTAGCACCTGAGCAAAAGCGCGTGCGCATCCGTAGCCCGCGATCTCATAGTGTTCGATATGCTGAATCGTCGAGATGATGGCCGCATCCAATACATCTCGGTGCGCATGACTCTCCTGCATTTCCATCCAACCGGAAATAAGCCCAATCATGCCATGGCTACGCCCCGCCTGCACTGGAACTCCTAGCTTTTTAAAGCATGCCTCCAACCGCTGCTCATGTTGCGTGGTTTCAGCAAGATGTCCCTCCAACTCCTTCCGCAATGGCAAGTGCGCAACCTCCCGAATCACCTTCGGAAGCGTCTGCGCAATTTGCCGCTCCACACTCATCAAATCCTGCAACTCCGCCACCAACAAATCCTGCATCGAATTTAGTTTCATAAGTACCCCTGTTACGAAAAGCGAACACGAATCGGTGGAGTAAAAAAATCGTCACTGCCTGCAAATCAGCGGTTCCTCAAATTTTCGCAATGTCAGGACATCCATTCAGCCATGGCCCTGCCGCCGATTTAAGAGAGGGGATTGACGAGCGGGCGATCCGAGCAACGAATTGATGCAGCCCAGCTCCGAGATAAGAATTTTTCGCGGAAGGCAGCCATGGGACACACAATTCGGGCAGATTCAAATACACATCCATCAGACACCCCTTCAAGACTATCACTCGATCACGCACAAACCCCTCCCCTTGTGACCACGGTGATCGTTGACGATCATCCCATCTTCCGCCACGGCATTCGGGTTTCGCTAGAAAAAGAGTTTTCCGTCCGAATCGTCGCCGAATGCAGCTCCGCCCGAGAAGCCTTACGCGCCGTGCGTGAATGCCATCCTGCTCTTGTGATTTTAGACATCTCTTTGCCTGGGGGACTGGACGGAATTGAACTAACGAAGTGCATCTTAAGCGAAGCTCCAAGCACCGCCATTTTGGTCTTAAGCGTTCACGATGAGGCCTTGTATGCCCTTCGGGCGATCGCGGCTGGCGCAAAAGGCTATCTCATGAAAGACCGCTCCCTCTCAGATTTTCGTGAGGCTGTCAGGTCCGTTTCCCGCGGCGAACATGCGCTTAGCACGATGATCACCCAACGATTAGTAGAAAAGGCGGCTGGAATCAGGTCCGAGAAAAAAAACAATCACCCCCAAACCCTCTCAGATCGTGAGCTCGAAGTTTTATTCCAAATAGGAAACGGCCTCTCCTCAGAAGCCATCGGCAGGATGCTCAATCTTTCCTTAAAAACCATCGAAACGCATCGCGCGAACCTGAGACGAAAATTGGCACTCAAAGGCGGACAAGAATTACTTAGGTACGCTGTTGCTTGGAGACAGAATGAATCACTCAAAGATGATTCGCGCCCTAATTCATGGGACCCTGCCAAGAACTATTCCCAACAAAACGGGATTCAAACCTCCCACCGCCGCCAAGTCTTCCTCATCAAGCAGAGCGAGCTCCTAAGCGTGAGCAGAAAACAAAAAGTATAAAGTTTTTCAACGGCCGTCCACCTCCCTCACCTCCCTAGTCTTCTGCATCCTCGGGCGCAGGCCGACTCTCCTCAATCTGTCTCAACACATCAGACCGATCCTCCACCTCTTCCCACACCTCTCTGGCAACGTAAATGGGAGCCTTTTGAGCCAAGGCCAACGCGAGACAATCACTAGGACGACCGTCTAACTCGATAATCTTCCTTTCAAAAACTTCATTCTCACAACTCAAAATCAGGCGCGCAAAGTACGTTTCGCTTTTGACATCATTCACGATCACCCGTTCCACTTTAGCCCCCAGCGCAGTCATCATGTGACACATTAAATCATGGGTCAACGGACGCTCTTTCGGCACCTCATTCAGAAACATGGTAATTGCAGCTCCCACCGATTCGTCCACGTAAATGACGAATACCTTCTCGGCATTCCCCAAGAAAATCGCCCGCCCGTTGTTAAACGGTAATACCGTCCGAACCTCCACCGGCACCACTGCTTTGCTCATAAGAAACTTTAGCCGCGAAATCGGACTCTCTCAAGAAGAGCCCGATGGGATTAGAGCTGAAATTGGAATGCGCTTTCTCCCGTCTTGCCCCACTTAGGGCTGATAGTAGGGCCCCATTGCCTCCAGAATTTTTGCCCGCAACACCTCTCCATCAAGAGATCCAGTGTGTCTCCAGATCACCTCACCGCTCGGATTTACTAACAGCGTATGGGGAATGGGACCGGGTGCCTCTAAGTCGAGAGCCTTTAGCAATTCCTCAGGGCCATGCCCCTTGAAAAGGTAACTGTTCGTGCGGCGCCCTTCGTTTTCTACGCTTACCTTTACTTTAGCCCCCAATCCCGCCCCCCTTTTTTCCAAAAAGCTCTTCACCTTCGAGGCGTCTTCAGGTTCATCCACGCTCACAGAAATAAATTCAAAATCTCTTAAAGCAAATTTTCGAGCGGTTTGAACCAGTTCTGGAAACTCCTCCACACAACTCAGACACCAAGTCGCCCACACATTGAAGAGCCGGAACTTTTTCGTTCCATTCTTCCTCAAAGCAG
>CANFNA010000190.1 GCA_947448395.1 Chthoniobacteraceae bacterium | reverse complement strand
CTTTCAGGGCATCTAGAAGACTCGGCACCGCCAGCGATTCGTAAGCCACAGTGACGGCCTCGCTGAGCCAGACAAACAAGGTCCACATGGGGGCTTTTCTTGGGCGGTACTTCCCCACGAGGGTCCATTTGAGGAGGACGACCAGAGAGAATCCAACGAGGGAGTAGAGTAGCGAGGAAAGAAGCAGGGTCTCGTAGCATCCCTTCCAGTTCTCCTCCTCAGCGAAGGCCATTGCCTTGTAAACAATCACGTAACCGGCAGAGATGGTGAAAGACATTGGAAGCACAATCCGAACGGCCTCAATGCAACCGCGCAACAAGCGGCGCGAAAGTGAGGGCCGGAATGTGAGCGAAGGATCGGGAATCTCGACGGTTTCGCGAGCGGGAAGAAGGATTGCGGGCGATCCCATCCACGTCTGATGCGATGCGAGACTTGCGTTGGAGGGGGCTGAGGATTGAACCCCCAACAGCACATCGTTTGGGAAGTGAGCCCCGTCGGGGACGTAGGCGCCATTGCCCACAAAACTCCGATCCCCAATTCGCGTTCCTTGGAGGCGCACCCAGCCGTCATGCTGTTCCTCATCCCCCAGCATTGCGCCATCGGCAATGAAAGAGTCCTCTCCTAAGACTAGCAGATCCGGAATGATGCCTTCAGCAGTTGAAACCTCGGATCCGGATCCGATTCTGGCACCCATCAGGCGCAGCCACGCGCTAACAAAAACAGAAGCGTAAAGGCCATGGAGCACTTGAAGGCTGGTGTCGAATACGGTCGAGAGCAACCATTTGGAAAGGTAAGTCCAGCTTGCCACAGGGAATCTCCCGGCGACTTGTCGTGGTAGCACGCGGCGCAGAACTCCGGCGATTACAACTGTGAGCAATACCAACGTCATTGAGGCAGGCAGCGACATTCCCAAAAACAGTGGGAAGGTCTGCCACCAAGCCCATGAACTTTCGAAGAGATCCAGAGTATGCGAGTCCAGCCAATCGATGAGAATGAATGCGGGAAAGGTCGGAATGAAGAACAGGATGGCCACCAGAGATGCCCCGAGGAGGTAAAACAACATCAAGGCTATTTGCTTTAACAGCTTTGGTCGCGGGGCTGCTTCCCAAACATCTTGAGAGCGAGTCGCCGGCATCGCGGGTGCCCCAGACCAAGTTTCACGCTCTGGGATACGGCGCCCTTCACTCAGCGAACTCTGACCACACAAATGTCCGCGCACTCCAACCGTGGTGTCATTTTCCAGAACAGCGTAAGAGTCAATGCATGCTTGGTCTCCGATTGTTATCGCGCCCACGTGTAGAACGCCTCTTGCAACACGCGCGTTCTCAAAGTTAACAAACGTCCCTGTGGAAACGTCGTCTCCAATCACGAGCAACTCTGGGACCGAGACGGTCAGCGAGTTTAGCAGGACGTGTTTGCCAATCCGAGCGCCAAGAAACCGAAGATACAGGACGAGCCATGGCGTACCAGAAATCAAGTGCACTGGGCAAATGGATGCGATCCTTTCTCCGAGCCACCATCGGAAGTAGGTAAAGCCCCAAAGCGGGTATTTTCCGGGATGAATTCGCCCGACCAGAATTCGCCGCGAAATAATGGCGATAGGGAAGGAAAGGCCCATGGAGATGACATAAACACCCACCGAAGCCGTGATTGCAAAAGCCGTCGAATCCCCACTACTTCCGGTAAAGTAATGGTAGGTAAAGAAAGGCGCTAACCACTGCAGAAGTTGCAACAAGATGATAGGTGGAAGGCAAAGGGCTTGGGCTCCACCGCAGATTAATCGCCGCAGCAGAGGAGGTGCGTCTTCTGAGGATGGCTCGGGGCGGGAGGGGGGCGGTGTTCGAGAAATTTGTGCAAGCCCCTCCGCGATTCCTCCTAGGGTTCTTGCCCGATAGATTAACTGAACCCCGACATGTGCATAAGAAGGTTCTCGACGCAAGAGTGTCACCAAACGAGCGGCTAGAAGGGAATGTCCTCCAAGATCGTTGAAAAAATCATTTTCCCGCCTCAATCCGCGATCGGGAAATAGATTGGAAACAGCATTCCAAAGCACTATCTCAGCCGGACCGTTCGGTGTGTGCGGTACCAATCCAGTTCCGGATCCAACGTCCTTTGAAAGCGGGACACGGCGTAAGGCATCCGCATCAATCTTTCCGGAGGCAAGGCGGGGCATTGCCTCGAGAATTTCGATCCGAGCGGGAACCATATACTCAGGCAGGGAATCTCGCAGAAGCGGGCGCAAATCTGTTCCGAGAATCGTGGGGTCCGAGGCGACGGCAAAAGCGACGATTTCGTCATTTCCATGGAGAGGGCGGACCACCGCCGCCGCAGTGGAAATTCCAGACAAGCGGGAAAGAACGGCGGCGATCTCATCGAGTTCTATTCTAAACCCCCGGAGTTTAACCTGATTGTCCGCGCGTCCTAAATAATGGATTTCTCCGGATTCTCCAATCTTCCCCAAGTCACCGGTGAGGTAAACGACGGCGTCTTCATGATCGCGTGCCGCGGGGTTTGGGATGAATCGAGCGGCTGTCATTTGGGACTCGTTCAAATACCCAAGGCTCACTCCGGGGCCAAATACCGCAATTTCTCCAATTTCACCCGTAGGCAGCGGCTCTTTTTCTGGGGACAGAATTAGGACACCGTAATTCGGGAGAGGTTTGCCAATTGTAACGCTTTTTCCGGGCTGTAATTCGCAGATGGTGGCGGTGACGGTAGTTTCGGTGGGGCCGTATGTATTGAAAACACGCCATGGCCCAGCACATAGCCTCTGGGCTAGCGCGTCCGAACAGGCCTCTCCACCCAGGTTTATGAGCCTTATAGTCGGTGGAAATCGTTCGATGAGCGCTGCAAGTGTGGGGACGGCGTGGAGGATGGTGATACGGTTTTGCTCGAGACTTTCTGCAATGAGGTCGGGATCAGAAACAACCTCCGGAGGGGCGATCCAAAGCGAGGCCCCTACGAGAAAAGAGATCCATATCTCTTCAAAGGACATATCAAATGCTGCCGAGAATCCCTGATAAACGCGGTCGCTATCGGTGATACCGAGGATGGCATTTTCGCTTCGCAAGAAATGGCAGATGTTTCGGTGAGTTACTGAAATTCCCTTAGGAGTTCCCGTTGATCCAGAGGTGTAGATGACGTAGGCAGGGTGCTCGGGAGACGGAGGGCAGAGAGGCTTGCGGAGGGTTTCTTCGGCTATCAAATCCTCCACGAACCAGACCGGAGCAGGCACGGATTTGAGGCGGTCTGCCCAATGACGGGTGGAGACGAGTCCGAGCGCGTTTGCGGCTTTGAGGCAGGTTGCAGCTCTTTCGATGGGGACATCTGCGTCAAAGGGAAGCCATGCGGCGCCGCTCAAGGAAATCCCTGCCTGGGCAACGAGCAGATCGAGGCCTCGCGGTAAAAGAAGGCCGATAACTTGATTAGGCGCTGAACCGAAGGCGCTTAAAGCTGATGCTATGCGCTCTGAATTGATTGCGAGGTTCGCATAATCCAAGAAGGCGTCTCCAAACTGCGCGGCGATTTTTTTTGGGAATTCGGCAGCTGTATTAAGGAGAATCTCGGGAAGGGTTTCCCTTTTCAAAAGGTCGGGTCGGGACTCGCCACAGAGGATCATGCTTGGAGGGGAACGAGGGGGAAAAGCGTGTCGGAAAAGAAAGGAGGCAGCTGGTAGGTGACGCTATGCAATGGTCAATGGGCAAGCTCCGTGATTTTCCCGCAGCAGACACAGCAAAAACCTGACGTTTTGCTGAAGCGAATGCAGGGATTTTATCGGAGACTCCGGGCCCATGGACTTTTTAGAGGTGCGAGATGTTTTCAGTATCCGGCCCGCGTTTGGGCGGCGTTTTGAATGCTGGTGAGAGTTGATGAAAGACTGGTACGACACAGTGTCAAACCGTTTGGGTGATTGTTCCGTAACAAGGGGGATGTGTAACGATACGGAACTAAAGGGTTATGACGAGGCGCTCAGAGGCAAAGGGGTTTTGGTAGTGGCCGAGAATTCGGAGGTGGCTGGCGCGATTGTGGGTCGAATTGCGGGCCGCGGGGCTGAGGTGTTGGTGGTGTCGGGGGAGGCTTCTGAGCTGAGCGAGTTATTAAGGCAGGGAAAGGCGCATGGGGAGGGGGTTGGTGGGGTGCATGGATTGACGGTGGATTTGGCTCGGAAAACAGAGTTGGAAAGGGTGTTTCGGTGGGTGGACGGAACGCTGCTTCATCTGGATATTCTAGTGGCTGTGGTGGAGGAGGGTGGGGCTCCGTGGCCTCCATGGCCGCCGGGCGATTTGGAGACTTGGCATCGCTTTTTGGAGGAGCGGTGGGTGATGCCGCTACTTTTGTTGGAGGCGGCGGGGATGCGGATGCGCTCGAGGCGGCGGGGTCATGTTTTACAGGTGGCTTTGCGTCAGGGAGTGTCGATGCAGAAGCCTGAAATCTTGCGAACCTCCAGAGCTGGGGATGCTGGAAGTGCGAGTGGGGTTGCAGAAACAACGGGAATCAACGGCAGAACGGAGCCAATGTGGGGGACTCTCCGGGAAATGTTAGAATCGAGGAGGGATGCGTTTCGGCAGTTTGGGGTCCAGTTGACGGTTTTGGAGGTGGAAGGTGGAGACAATTTGGGGGATCGGGGGGGCCGTGTTGGAGGGCGAGGAGGAGTTCGAGAGGGGGTTCGGGGCCAGAGGCGGGTTATTCCCGAGGATGTTGCTGCTGCGGTGGACTTTTGTTTGAGACCTCATCGACATTCTGTGGTGGAGGCCATGCGGTTGCGGTTGCCGGACTTCGGATAGGAAGGGGTGGATTTCGAAGGGTTCTGCGTGGGAAGTCGTTTTTCGGGTTGGATGGCGCGTCGCTTGGTTACAAGCTCTCGGGTCTTCAGCATTATGAAACTTTTCATTCCCGGCCCCGTTCAGGTTTCCGAAAAAACATTTAACGCCTTCTGCCGTCCCATGATTGGCCATCGCAGTGGCGACTTTAAGAAACTGTACGGCGGAATTCAGTCACGCCTGCAGGAGTTATTTGGCACCACGCAGCCGGTGTTTTTGTCTACTTCCTCGGCTTGGGGGGTTATGGAGGGGGCGGTTCGAAATCTGGTGGGTTCTGGGAAAGTATTGAACTGCATGTGCGGGGCGTTTTCTGACAAGTGGCTCGACGTCTCGAAGCGATGCGGGAAGGAGGCGGTCGGATTGCAGGTGGAGTGGGGGCAACCGATCCGAGGGGAACAGGTGCGGGAGTATTTGAAAAAGGGAGGTTTTGAGGCTGTGACGGTGATTCACAACGAGACCTCCACAGGGGTGATGTCTCCGATTGCCGAAATTGCGGAAGCGGTGGCGGATTTTCCAGAAGTTCGTCTGATTGTGGACAGTGTTTCTTCCTTTTCCGTGGTTCCGATTCCGATGGATAGCTTAGGGATTGATGTCTTGCTGACTGGATCTCAAAAGGCTTTGGCCATGCCTCCGGGATTGGCTCTGTTTTCGGCGAGTCAGCGGGCCATGGAAAGAGCGGCCCAAGTGGGAGGCCGCGGGTATTATTTCGACTTCCTAGAATTCCAAAAAAACCAGCTAGAAGACATGACGCCCTCTACTCCTTCGATCTCGCATATTTATGCGCTCCAATCGAAGCTGGAGGATATTTTTTCGGAAGGTGTTTCTGCACGACATGCGCGGCATGAAGAAACCAATGAAGTGGTCCACGCGTGGGTGCGACGGCACGGGTTCGATTTTTTTGCGCCGGAAGGCTATCGATCCAAGTCGTTGACT
>CANFNA010000189.1 GCA_947448395.1 Chthoniobacteraceae bacterium | reverse complement strand
GATATGGGGTTTCAGTTTCCGATGGTGTTGGTTTGATTTGCGTGGGGGGCGGAGACGCCTCTGCGCATAGCCAGGCGGTGTTTCGATTAGAGTGGAAGAAAGGGATTTTGAAGCGCAGGGATCTTCCTGCTTTGCCGTCTGCCTGTGCGTTTCACTGTGGGGCGTTGGTGGGAACACGGATTTGCGTGCTAGGAGGGATCGAGAACCCTAACTCCACGGAGGCGATTCGAACGTTTCGAGTGTTGGACTTGCAGAAACTAAACGAGGGATGGAAAGAGTTGGAGCCTCTTCCCGGGCCTGCCCGTATTCTGGCCGTGGCCGGGAGTTTAGATGGCGATTTTTATGTTTTTGGGGGTGCCGATTTGAGGCAGGGATCGGGAGAGAAACCCGAAAGGGTTCCGCTTCGAGATGCCTATCGATACGGCTTTGGAGTGGGGTGGAGACGTCTCAAAGATCTTCCAAAATCGCTGTTGGCGGCTCCGTCTCCAGCGATTGTTCGGGAAGATGCCAAGCTCTGTATCCTAGGAGGTGACGAGGGAAATCAGTCCGGAGTGGCCTTGCAAGAGCATCCTGGTTTCTCCAAGAGCGTGCTGACCTATGATACGGTTTCGGATGGATGGTCGGTGGGGGTGGAGACGCCGTTTGGACTGGTGACCACGACGACCTTGATTTGGAAGGATGCAGTAGTGGTCCCTGGAGGGGAGATTCGTCCTGGGATTCGATCTGCGGAGGTATGGAGAGGATCCACGAGGAGTTCTCGGTAGGGAGGCATCCATTGGTCGCATTTCTGCTCTTAGCGTCCCTCTCGGAAAGAACCATGGCCTAGCTTGACTAAGCTGGCGGCAGGATAGCGAATAGGAGCTCCACCCATATGAGCACACACCCTCCACTTCATGGACTGATCGCGGCGCCATTCACCCCCTTTCATAAGGACGGGTCTTTGAACGAAAATTGCATCGAGGCACAGGCGGATCGGTTGCTTCGTGACGGGGTCTCTGGATCGTTTGTGTGCGGAACAACGGGTGAGGGTCCTTCGATGAGTACTACGGAGCGGATGCGAGTGACCGAGCGGTGGATCTCATGCGGGCAATCGTTGCGGATCGTCGTCCACGTAGGGCACTGCAGCATTGAGGACAGTCGGGCGCTTGCGGCTCATGCGCAGCAGAAGGGGGCGACAGGGGTGGGATGTTTATCGCCGTTTTTCTTCAAGCCGCGATCGGTGGTGGAGTTGTCCGATTTTTGTGCGCTTGTGGCGGCAGCTGCGCCAGATCTCCCATTTTATTACTATCACATTCCCTCGGTGACGGGCGTGAACCTGTCCATGAGGGAGTTTCTCAAGGTGGCTTCGTTGAAAATTCCGAATCTAGCGGGCATTAAGTTCACGCATGATGATTTGCATGAGTTTTTGATCTGTCAGCGGATGGAGGGCGGGCGATTTGAGATGCTTTTTGGGCGGGATGAGATGCTTCTGCCGGCGTTGGCATGCGGAGCGAAAGGGGCGATTGGAAGTACTTACAACTACATTGCGCCAATTTACCTCGAACTGATCCGAGCTTTTGAGCGAGGGGATCTAGAGTTGGCACGTGCGGCTCAGGCGAAAGCCTCGGAGATTATCGCGGTGATGGTTTCGGCGGGCGGAATGCCGGCTGGGAAAAAGATGATGGCTCTCACGGGGATTGATTGTGGAGGGCTGCGGTTGCCTTTTTGGAATCTTGATGACGAGGCTCAAGATCGGCTGGTTGGAGCATTGAAAAAGACGGTCTTTCCGTTTTCGTAAGAGGCGTTTAAGGCGTATGCGTATCGCTAAATCTGTTGTTTTTAATTGAAATTCAATTGAGGTTTTAAGAGGCATCGTCGCTCTGAGTCACTCCCGTTATATGTTGCAGCTTCCGCCGCACTGGAAAACTGGATCAGTCCCTGCAGAGAATGGGAACAGAGGGGTTATGGGTGCGTCTCAAGGGAGCCTGTTTGCTTCGTTTTTTCGATGGGTGGTGCTGGTTTTGGGTTTCGGAATCGCCCAATGGGCGACCCTTTTTGGGCAACAAGGAACTGGAGGGGATGAGTTTTTTGAGAAACGAATCCGACCTTTGTTGGAGGAGAAGTGTCTGGAGTGCCATAGCGCCCGAAAGAAAATCAAGGGAGGGCTTTCTCTGGATAGCCGAGAGGCTTGGGAAAAGGGAGGCGACAGCGGTAAAGCGATTCACCCGAGGGATCCTGACTCAAGCCGATTGATTGAGGCGGTGCGGTACAAGAACCGCGACTTGCAGATGCCGCCAAAGGGATCGCTTTCCGAGGTGCAGATTCAGGATCTGGAAAACTGGGTGAGAATGGGGGCGCCGGATCCGAGAACCGTGAGTGAGGCGAAGAGTGTTCGACTTGGAATGAGTTTGGAGGAAGGTCGGAAGTTTTGGTCCTTTCAAGCTTTGCGGGCGCCGAGTCTGCCATCCGTTAAAGACGGAGCGTGGGGGAAGACTCCGGTGGATGCCTTTATTCTGAGTGAGCTTGAAAAGAGCGGACTGAAGCCCGCACCGGTTGCGGACAAAGGAACCCTGATTCGGCGGGCGACTTTCGATTTGATTGGACTGCCCCCGACTTGGGAGGAGGTGAGCGCCTTTTTAGCCGATGAATCTCCCGAGGCCTTTTCGAAGGTAATCGAAAGGTTGTTAGCCTCTCCGCATTACGGCGAGCGATGGGGGCGACATTGGTTGGATGTCGCGCGATATGCGGACTCGAACGGGATGGATGAAAACGTGGCATTTGGGAATGCGTGGCGCTATCGGGATTACGTTGTGGCCGCGTTTAATCGCGATAAGCCGTTTGATCAGTTTATCGTGGAGCAGATTGCTGGAGATTTGCTCCCTGCAGTTGAGCGCTCAGAGCGGGAAGAGGCCCTCACGGCAACGGGTTTTCTAGCCCTTGGCGGGCGTGTTTTGGCGGAACCGGATCGCCGGAAAATGGAGATGGATATTATCGACGAGCAGTTGGATGTCCTGGGGAAGGCATTCCTCGGGATGACTTTCGGGTGTGCGAGATGCCATGATCACAAGTTCGATCCAGTCACGCAGGGGGATTATTATGCGATGGCGGCGATTTTTCGCAGCACTCAATCCATCGCGGAGGAGAAGAACGGGGCGATTCATTTTTCGTTCGAGCATTCGTTGGCGAATCCCGCCCAGCGGGAGGAGAAGAAGAAGTACGATGAATTGGTTAAGGCGGAGACGGCTAAGGTGACGAAGTTTGCGACGCAGATGCGTGGAAATCTGAGAAAGGAGCTGCAGTCGCGCGCAGCGGATTATCTGGCGGCAGCGGCGCTGCTGGGCCCTGATCCCGATTTTGAGTCAGTGGAGCGTCTTGCTAAAGGTGCCGATGGGTTAAGATCGCGATACCTGCTGACATGCCGACAATATTTGGATCGTAATCCTGAGCATCCGCTTTTTGAAGAATGGCGGGTCTGGGCGGCAGTTCGCGATGCGGAAGCGATTCGGGGCCATTACGGGAAGTTGTTTAATGAAGCACAGGAAGGGCTTCGGAAAGCGAAGGAGGCCGATCCAAAATTGAGCAAGCCTGAGAACGCGACCCATGCATCCGCGCTAGAAGCCCTCGAGGATGTCGCGGGTTTTCTCGCGATTCCGGCAAAAGAGGAGCACGCCTTTGAAGGAGGGGCGCTGGCCGAGATTCGATCCATGCGCGACGCTTTAAAGCTGGTAGAGGATGGGACTCCGGATCCACCGTCCTTGATGGGTGTGAGTGACGGGAAAGTTGCGAAGACGCTTCCGATCCACATTCGTGGAAATTACCTCACCCTTGGTAAGGAGATGGAGCGGGGGTTTCCCGAGGTGATGAAAGCGTCCATGCAAAATCCTGTTTTTCCGAGCAAACAGAGTGGGCGACTTCAATTGGCGCGTTGGATGACCAATTCGGAGCATCCCCTAACGGCGAGGGTGATGGTGAATCGGATTTGGCGCTGGCACTTTGGGCGCGGGTTAGTGGCAAGCACGGAGAACTTTGGGGTGCTCGGGGAGAGGCCATCGCATCCAGATCTCTTGGACTGGTTGGCTCGAAATTTTATGGAGGAGGGTTGGAGTGTGAAGTCGATGCACCGGCTGTTGATGAATTCGAGCGTCTACCAGATGGGATCGTCGGTCCTTCCGGTTCCGGCGAGTGTATTGCCCCAAGGGGCAAACCCGCTCCTTGTGGATCCCGAGAATCGTTTGTTTTGGAAGTTTAATCTGAAGCGACTAGAGGCGGAGGAAGTGCAAGATGCGTTACTTGCTGTGAGCGGCTCTTTGGATCGCACGATTGGAGGTAAGACGTTGCCGCTGCGGAACCGCGAGTTTGTCTTCAATCATACGTCTAACAACCGAACCGTGTATGACTCCAAACGGCGTGCATTGTACCTGCCGGTGATCCGGAACAGCTTATATGAGCTGTTTGAACAGTTTGATTACCCAGATCCGACAATGCCCACTGGGAGTCGAAATGCGACGGTGGTTGCTCCCCAAGCGTTGATTCTATTGAACGCGCCGGTGGTCATGAATTCGGCACGTATTCTTGCGGATCGGGTGTGTGTTGAAGAGGCCACGGGCAAGGCGCGCATTCAACGACTGTACGAAACACTTTATGCGCGTGAACCGGATGAGATTGAGACGGATCGCGCGCTGAAATTTGTGAGTGGCCATGCGAATCCTCAGGAGCGCTGGGCCTTATTGTGTCACACGCTCATGGCGGCGAATGAGTTTTTATATCTACGATGAATGCTTCATTGAGACAGTCACTGATTTCAAAACGTTCATGGCTTAAAGGGTGTGCTGCTGGGTTTGGTCACCTCGCATTGGCTGGAATGATGGATCGGGATCTTTATGGAGCCTCCGTGAGCGACAATGCGCTTGCGGCTCGGCAATCCCAATTTCCGGCGAGGGCAAAGCGGGTGATTTTCTTGTTCATGAAGGGAGGGCCTTCGCAGGTGGACACTTTTGATCCGAAGCCTCTTTTGACGAGGGATCATGGGGAGAAGTATCCCTTTGAGGAACCCAGGATTAAATTCGCAGAGACCGGCAAGTTACTGAAGTCTCCCTGGAAGTTCCGGCAGTACGGAGAAAGTGGATTGCCTGTGAGTGAGCTGTTCCCGAACGTGGCTCAATGCGTGGACGATCTTTGCGTAGTTCGCTCCATGTATGGGAGTAATCCGGCGCATGGTGGAGCGTTATTGAAAATGAACACGGGGAGTGACACCCAGATTCGTCCAAGTATGGGAGCGTGGGTGTTGTATGGGTTGGGGTCGGAGAATCAGAATCTTCCTGGGTTCATCACTATTTGTCCGACATTGGCGCATGGGGGGGTGAATAATTGGGGGAGCGCGTTTCTGCCGGCACATTGTCAGGGGACTCCGATTGGGAACGCGTCGGTGTCATCGGACCAAGCGATGGTGAAGCACATCACGAATCCGAGGTTGAGTGCTCAGGTGCAGCGGGAGCAGTTGGATTTTCTATCTTCCGTGAATCGGGAGCATCTGCAGTTAACGGGGGCGGATCTTGCATTAGAGGGGCGCATTCAATCTTTCGAGTTGGCGTTTCGAATGCAGATGGCGATGCCTGAGGCGCAGGATATTTCGGGTGAAAGTGCGGCGACTCAGCGGTTGTACGGAATGGACAATCCTGTGACGGCAAATTTTGGGCGGCAGTGCCTGATGGCTCGGCGGTTTGCGGAGCGTGGCGTGCGTTTTATTCAGGTGACGCACAGCGATAGCGAGGTCCAATGGGACCAACACGGAGAACTATACCGCGGGCACAGCAAGAATG
>CANFNA010000188.1 GCA_947448395.1 Chthoniobacteraceae bacterium | reverse complement strand
GGACCACAGTCTCAAATGCCGGCGGGTTGTCGTGACCCCCATCCAATAAATTCCGGGTGCGCGCAATCAACTGCAGCGTTGGAATTTGAATCGGAATCTCGAGGTGTTTGCCACTTAATCGATCGGAAATTTGAGACACAAATTGCCCAAGCGTGTCGCCTCCCTCGAGGATCACGTTGATCATGTCGGTGGTAATTTCCAGCTTATGCTGTCGAGCCGCATCCAAGAGCGATTCCAACTCATGCGCGAGATCCTTGATCGGGATCAAATTCACACACCCTGCCCCGCCCTTGAAAGTATGGAAGGCCCTGAAAATCGAGTTCAGGGTTGGGGCATCCGTTGGGTTCTCCTCCAAAACTAAAACACCCTGCTCGATGTTTTGAAGGTGTTCATAAGACTCACTGATGAAACCGACGATCAAATCGCGGTCGTCCCCGTCTAAATTAAGGTCCAACCGAGGTTCTTGACCGGTTGGCGCAGAATGAACACCCACAGGAGCCACAGCAACCGCGCTCGCCGCGGGCTTCGGCGATTCAGATGAGGCAACCACTTTGGAAGCAGACCCCGCAGGGGAAGAGCCACTTGAGGCAACCGACGCATTTGCGACGGAGTCCGACCATTCTTTTGGAAAACTGGGGAGTAACGATCCGTTCGCACAGCGCTCCAACGCGGCGTCCATCCAAGAGCCCCACGACTCCAGCTTTTGAATCGTCGCAGCGTCAAATGTCGCTGTCGTGTCAAAAACGTGATTGAGCCAAGCGCGGGCATTTCCAACCGCAGCGACCAACTCGGATGGGAAATTTGCCAAAGCCAAGAGTTCCTCAATTTCGCAGATAAAACTATTAATCGGGAGCAACCCCGAATCCTTGCCGCTTTCAGTAAAAGCGAGTTCCAAACTGAGCTTTTCCACCAAAGAACGGACCCTGGGAATCACCGAGACCGAGCTGGGTCCAGAGTCGTCTTCCCAAGAATCGGGCGTCGGGGGCAACGAACTGCCGCCCTCCCAATTTTCTATGGCGATTTCCATCCATGAAACCCACTCCTGAAGCTTGGAGAGAATCTCCGAATCAAACTGCGCAGTTGTGTCAAAAATCTGGTCAATCCATTCTCGGGCAAGACCAACGGCACGCTTTAGTGGAGAGGGCGCATCTCCATCTTTCAGGAACTCCTCCATGTCCCCGACAAAGCTGTTAATTGGAAGCAGGCCGTTGTCCTTGTTTGGCTCAGCGAAACTCAACTCTTGAGCCAGCTTTTGCGTAAGCTCAGCGATCTGTTGGGCAATGGATTTTTGGGGCATGGATGAAAACAATAAATAATGGACCAGACTCTCAGTGCGGCTCGGCTAACGACTCAAACACGAGGCAGAAGACCTCTTGGCCTCTGAAGTCGTTGAGACTAAACACAGGCCTTAGAAGTCCTTGAAGGAACTCGCAATCGAGGCGCTGCTCTTAGGTGCCTCATCCTCGCCGGGCATCGGAATGCTCGAAGCGGCCGTATGACTTCTGCTCTTCGACTCCATCGAGGAAGCGGAAGATCCATGATGGGCAGTAGAATGATGCATATTGGAGGAAACCGTTTTCTTGGCGGGCGCGTGTCTTGAGGCGCCATAACTCTCTTTAGAATCCGCTGAAGCACTGGCCGCAAAAGTCCTGCGTCCCCTCACCACCAACTGAAGGTCAGAAACAACGCCCTGAAGCGAGCCTACGTAACCGCTCAACTCCGTAGCGCCCCCAGCGTTTTCCTCTGCCACAGCTGCATTCGCTTGGGTGACCGAGTCCATCTGGGTCACCGCCATATTGACCTGCCCAATTCCAGTCGTTTGTTCCGCGCATGCCACAGCCATCTCATTGATAACGTCATCCAATAATCCGATCTGCCGCACAATCCCTTCAAACACGGTTTGCAAACTCCCTGCCGTCGCCTCGACCTCACCCAAACTACTGACCACCTTGGAACTTGCGACACTGCTCTGTTCGCTACGACGCAGCGACGAATCAATCTTCTCCGCCGTCTCCTTAGCAGCCTGAGCACTTCGCTGCGCCAAAGCACGAACCTCATCCGCAACCACGGCAAACCCCATCCCAGCTTCACCTGCACGCGCCGCTTCCACCGCAGCATTCAAAGCAAGCAAGTTCGTCTGAAACGCAATCTCATCAATCGTATTGATGATGTTTGCAACCTCCTGACTGGAGCCCTGCATCTCGCTCACAGCAGTCTCCATTTCCAAAACCGCGTCGCGAATCACGGTCAACGTCCGACTCATTTCCGTGATCCGGTCGAGTCCTTGGCTGGCAGCATTTCGAGCGTCGTGACTCAGGGTTTTCCCATTGTCTGCATTCTCAGAGGTCCGATGCGTCATCGCGGCAATTTCTTCCAGAGACGCACTGGTTTCCTCTAAAGCAGCCGCCTGCTCACTGGCCCCCTCAGCAACCGTCTGGCTCGATTTTGAAAATTGCTCCGAAGCCGAAACGAGCGACGTGCTCAACCCTTCCAGAGAGGTAATCCCCCGGGAAAGCGAACGCGCAATCGTCTGGCCCAAAATCCACGCAATCATCACCAAGCCAACCGCGCTCCCGACAAGATACATCACGATGTCATCCCGCTGCTGATTCGGAATTGCCAGTGCACTGCTTGCCGGCGTCCTGACCATTACCCCCCACTTGTAGGTGGGAGCCCCAAGGGCCCCGACGCAGGGCGAATATCCGCAAACCTGAGGGATCTTTTTTCGCGTATGCTCGGAAACCATGTGTCCGGCTTTTCCATAAGACAGAGAACGAGCGATCTCGTTCCCCGCTGACACCAAGTTGGTCTTCATCAGAACCGACATGTTATGAGACACCGTCTCCGTTCCATCTCGGCTTGGGTCATAGTCCATGATCACCCGTCCACCCCGATCCAGCAGCGTAATCTCAGACTCTTCCAATCCCTTTGCTGATAGCATTTTATAGGAACTAACCACAATCTCTTCCACGAGGGAGAATTGAGCGCAGTTGTGCCAAATCCCAATCAGCTTCCCGGTAGGGTCTGTGACTTGAGCTGAGAATCCCATGACCAAACCTTCCCCTCCAAAGGCCCGCTTCACGTCCTCATCGACATGAACATCCTCCATATAAGTTCCCGTGGCTCCGGGGCCTTTGGTAAAGTTCCCAGCCATGGTTTCTTTGAACCATGGCGATTCTGAGAAGTTTTTCCCGTACAGAAACTTGGTGTCGACCGGCTTGCCATCCCCATCCTTGTCGTTGACCCCGACCAGTCGTCCCGCGGTATCAACCATGAAGGTCAATGCGTAGAACCCGTTGTATAAGGTCACATCACGGTTTGCTACCGCCGCTACTTTGTTCTTCGTGCTGTCTGGAATGTACCAGGACTGAAGGTCTTGGATGTCCCCGTTTGAGGCGAACGCCTGAACGTCTCCGTAGCGTTCAAAAAGCGTGCGATCAATTCGCCCGCTGATCCCTTGGGCGATGTCAAAGTACAGCTCTCCGGTTTCGTGAGCAAATTCGTCCGCAGAACGGAGCGCCACTCGGCTGATGAGCGCGGCCGGAATCAGGCCCGCCACCAAGATGGCCAAGATAAGTTTAGTGGTAAGTTTCATTTTGAAATTTTTGAATGCGGCAGCCGTCGCCCTTATGTCCTCTCAAAAGAGGACGGCAGCCATTGATCTTTTATGAATCTGTTTTACGCATCCTTCCGTCCTAAGGATGCCAACCCCAGCTGCTCCGCAGTCACCGCAGTCACCGCGCGGTCAATGTCCAGGAGCCCCTTCACCTTCCCCTTAATTTTTGCCATCCCCAAAATATACTCGGGTTGCATCGAAATCCCAAAATCCGGGGTTTTTTCGATCTCAGAGGGAGAAATGCTCACCACCTCTTCCACCGCGTCCACAATCAACCCCATCGGCGTTGTCCTAGAATCCGGCAACGCAATCTCGACGACGACGATACAAGTATTCTCGCCATCACTTGCGGACCCCAACCGAAACTTGAGACGCAAATCGGCCACCGGAATGATTTTCCCGCGAAGATTAAGAACCCCTTTCACGTAAGACGGCATCTCCGGAACTGCGGTCAACTCACAGAGCCGAATGATTTCACGAACCTTGAGAACGGGAATCCCGTAGGCTTCCTGACCGAGGACAAACGTCAGATATTTGGTCACCTTCCCCGCAAGGGATTTTGCCGGTGGAGCTACTTCAGAACGGATAGACATGTGAGGTCGTTGAAGAGAAGCACATCCCGAGCCATCCGCACGCCTCCCAAGTCAGATGATCAATCATGTGCTTCATTAGGTTCATATCCTTAGTTCAGCCCCAGCCTTTTGCACAGCCTCCGAGCAACGCAACCCTTTCGGACGGCGCAGCCGATGCAAAGAATGGCGCTTTAACCTACCCAGAACCGGCTCGGTAGGCAGTTTTTGCCGACTTAACTTACTTTGTTAAACACCGAATTTCTACGGACTCAATGGAACGAGGACGGATTCAACGCCTCTAGGGAAAAGGATCCACTGCTTTAATCCCAGGACTCCCCCTTTAAAGGGCGATTCGCTCGATATTTGATGCGGCTCCTGCTCTGGCAAAGAACGAAAATCATGTCCACATCCATCCGCACTAAGTTAGTCGCTCTGGGAGTCGCGATCCCTCTCATTCTTGTCGCCGCCCTATTTGTAGGGTTCGCCATGCAGAGTCGCAAAAGCACCATCGAAGCTTTTGTCGTAAAATCGCGAGCGATTTGCTTAAGCGCGGAGGCTGCTCGAGAGAACATGGAAGACAAGTGGAGTAAGGGACTATTTAGTGCGGATCAGCTCAAACAATGGGCAAAGCAAGGGCCTCAAGGACAGGAGCGTATCCTCGCGACAGTGCCTGTGGTCTCGTCCATGCAGGGGCTCGCGAAGAAAGCGAAGGAGGGGGATTACGAATTTAAAGTTCCAAAAAAACAGCCCCGGAATGAGAAAAACGAGCCCGACGCCTTTGAACTCGAGGCTCTCTCAAAGCTAGAAGCGGGGGATAAAGAATATTGGAAAGTGGATACCGCTCGAAATGCGGTCCGCTATTTGCGGCCCATTCGCCTCTCCACCACCTGTCTCTATTGTCATGGAAACCCAGCCGATCCGAAACACAATATCTGGGGCACCAACGACGGTAAGGATGTGACCGGAGGCCCCATGGAAAATTGGCGTGAGGGTGAAGTGCACGGCGCCTTCGAAATCATACAGTCCCTCAAATCTGCAGACGCAACCCGCAGAAATCTGCTTTGGAGCGCCGGCGGAATTTCCCTGCTTGCCCTGCTGGTGGCTGCAGTTGCCTATGCGGGAATCATCGTCCACTGGGTAGAGCGCCCCATCCGGTTGCTCTGCGACAGCCTCCGCAGTGGGGCTGAGGAAACCGCCAGAGCCGCTGGCCAGGTGGCACAAGTGGCGCAGACCATCGCCCAAGGATCCACGGAGCAGGCTTCCGGTCTCAATCAGACGTCCTCCTCCCTCGGCGAGTTAACCAACCGGACCCGCCTCACGGCTGAGAACTCGAAACAAGTCGACCATCTTTCCCGCCAGGCCGCTGAAGGTGCACGTCAAGGCAGTCTCGAAACCAACAAAATTAATGGCCGCCTCGATACGCGCCTCGCCGAATTGCGCCAGGCCGTCACCGATATCCGACGCACCACCGAAGAGACGGCAGCAAACGTCAAAACCATCAACGAAATCGCTTTCCAAACCAACCTCCTCGCTCTCAACGCCGCGGTCGAAGCCGCACGCGCTGGAGAAGCCGGAATGGGATTCGCCGTGGTTGCCGATGAAGTTCGCAATTTGGC
>CANFNA010000187.1 GCA_947448395.1 Chthoniobacteraceae bacterium | reverse complement strand
TGGAAATGAATCGGCGCTCCAATCTCGTCCCGAAGCGCTTTGACCAAGGCTTGCGCGGCATACGGACGACACAACCCGGCCATGTCTTTGATCGCAATGAAATGCGCACCCATACGCACCAATTCTTTCGCCAACTTAACGTAATACTTCAGCGAATACTTCGAACGCTTCGGATCCAGAATGTCGCCTGTGTAACAAAGCGTCCCCTCACAGATCCCGTGCGTCTTCTGCACCGCCTCCATCGCCGCCTTCATATTCGAAAGATCGTTCAGCGAATCGAACACTCGGAATATATCCACACCGCTTTCAGCCGCATGTTTGATGAATCCAGCCACCACATTGGGCGGATAACTCGTGTACCCCACTGCATTCGCACCCCGCAGCAGCATCTGGAAACAAATGTTCGGCACCTTCTCGCGCAAATTTCGCAAACGCACCCACGGATCCTCATTCAAAAACCGCATCGCCGTGTCGAAAGTCGCTCCCCCCCACATCTCCAACGAAAAGAGATTCGGCGTCCGGTGCGACACCGCAGAAGCGATCGCCATCATGTCATACGTGCGAACCCGCGTAGCCATCAGCGATTGATGCGCGTCACGGAAAGTCGTGTCCGTCACCAACAACCGCTTTTGCTTCCGCGTCCATTCTGCAAAGCCCTTGGGCCCCAGCTCCAAAAGCAGCTCCCGAGTGCCCTTCGCAGGCGGCGTCTCACGATCGTACTTGGGAAGCGGCGCCTCCTCGATTGCAGCAGCCGGTTTATGCCCCTTCGCATGCGGGTTGCCGTTCACAATCACATTCCCTAAAAACGCCAGCAACTTCGAAGCGCGATCGCGCCGCGGCTTGAACGCAAACAGCTCCGGAGACGTATCAATCATCGTGGTCGTCGCACCCCCGTCACGAAACTGCTTCGAGTGAATCACGTTTTCCAAAAATGGAATATTCGTCTTCACCCCGCGAATCCGAGTCTCACGCAACGACCGATCCATCCGCTCCAATGCCATCTGAAAGTCAGCGCCAGATGCAGTGATCTTCACCAACAAGGAATCATAAAACGGCGTAATTACCGCCCCTGCCTCGCCCATTCCAGCGTCCAACCGAACCCCAAAACCGCCGGGACTCCGATACGCAATGATCTTGCCGTGGTTCGGCATGAACTTGTTCTCGGGATCCTCCGTCGTCACTCGACATTGCACCGCATAACCCATCCGCGGCACCCGACTCTGCTCAGGCAAATTCAAATCCGAACCATGCAACCGCGCCCCCTGCGCAATCAGAATCTGCGAGCGCACCAAGTCAATCCCCGTAATCTGTTCGGTCACCGTATGTTCCACCTGAATCCGAGGATTCATCTCGATGAAAAACCATTCTTCCGTATCCAGATCGTAAAGAAACTCGATCGTTCCGGCATTGTCATACCCAATCTCTTTGGCAATCCGAGAAGATGCCTCGCACAACTCGGAACGCACGCGCTCGTTTAATCCCACCGATGGCGCGATCTCAATCACCTTCTGATGACGTCGTTGCACCGAACAGTCGCGCTCGTGCAAATGCAGAACGTTTCCGTGCTTGTCGCCCAGAATCTGAACTTCGATGTGCTTCGCGCGCGGAATGTATTTTTCTAAAAACACTGCCGCATTCCCAAATGCCCGCTCCGCCTCACCTTGGGCCTCGTCCAACAGCGAATCCAAATCTCCAGCGCGATGGACCACTCGCATGCCTCGCCCCCCACCTCCGAATGCCGCCTTGATGATCAACGGAAATCCTATCTGCGCCGCAACCTTCAAAGCCTCCGCACGGTCCGTCACCGGATCTTCCGTCCCGGGCAGGGTTGGCACCTTCAGCTTCTGAGTTAAAGCGCGCGCCGCAACCTTGTCTCCCATCAACTCCAACAACTCAGCACGCGGGCCAACAAAAGCGATTCCAGCCTCCTTACATGCCCGAGCAAACTGGGCGTTCTCCGACAAAAAACCATATCCAGGGTGAATCATGTCGACCCCCTTCTCCTTCGCTAGCGCCACAATCCCCTCAATATCCAAATACGCACCAACCGGACCCTTTCCTTCCCCAACAACGTAAGCCTCATCCGCCTTAAAACGGTGCACAGAAAAGCGATCTTCTTGCGCGTAAATTGCAACCGTTCTCAAGCCAAGCTCATTAGCAGCACGCAAAATCCGAATCGCTATTTCCGATCGGTTCGCCACCAGCAATTTCTTTGGCCGAGATGGATCCGCCACTGGCTTGGCCGCTGGCTTGGCTGCTGGCTTGGCTGCTGGCTTGGCTGCTGGCTTGGCTGCTGGCTTCACCGTCTTTAAAGCAACCGGTTTTCGAGTGGACTTTGGGGAAGTTTTACGAGGCATAACGAGGAGGGTGGATGACCCAATTCCGGGTCGGTTCTAGAATAAAAACAGGGGGGTTAGACGACAATATTCACAAGTTTCCCGGGCACCACGATGACCTTTCGGATAGTCTTCCCTGCGGTCCACTCGGCGGCCCTCGGGCTTGCGAGCGCAGCGGCCTCTACTTCAGCCGCAACGGCATCGCGTTTCACGACGAGTTTGTCGCGAACCTTGCCATTGATCTGCACCACCAACTCCAACTCGTCTTCAATCAGGGCCTGCGGATCAAACTCAGGCCATGGTTGATCTGCCACTTGACCCTCAAACCCAAGCTGCTGCCAGAGCTCCTCCGTGATGTGAGGCGCAAAAGGGTTCAAGAGTTGCAGCAAAATTCTCAGAGCGGAAATCGGCCGCGGTGAGGCCCCCGTAAAGGCATTCACAAACACCATCATTTGCGCAATCGCCGTGTTAAAAGAGAGAGTCTCAATGTCTTCCCCCACCTTCTTGATCGTGGCGTGAATGACCTTCAACTGCGCCTTGTCAGGAGCAACGTCAGCAAGCGCCGCAGACCGCACCCACTCCCCCTGCTGGTTTTCGTCCATCGCCAGTCGCCAAACCCGAGCCAGAAAACGGGAAACGCCCTCCACCCCTGCAGTACTCCACGGCTTCATCTGCTCCAGCGGCCCCATGAACATCTCGTAACAACGAAAGGCGTCTGCTCCGCAGGCGCCAATCACATCGTCGGGATTCACCACATTGCCACGACTCTTCGACATCTTCTGCCCATCTTCCCCAAGAATAATCCCTTGGTTCACCAACCTCTGAAAAGGCTCGGGCGTGGAGACCTCCGCGAGATCGAAAAGAACTTTGTGCCAGAAACGCGCATACAGCAGGTGCAGAACCGCGTGTTCCGTGCCGCCCACATATAAATCCACCCCTCCAGGCTTCGGACTTGCTGAGTCCGCACCCATCCAATACCGCTCCACCTCTCGCCCAACGAAGCGACCTGTGTTACCGGGATCGCAATACCGCAAATAATACCAGCAGGACCCAGCCCACTGCGGCATCGTGTTTGTTTCGCGCGTGGCTTGCTCGCTATAACGCAGCCAATCCTTCGCCTTGGAAAGAGGCGGTTCAGGCGTTCCCGTCGGCCTAAAATCATCCATCGCTGGCGGAGTCAGAGGAAGCTCAGCCTCATTCAATGCCCGATGCCTACCCGCTTCCCAAACAATCGGGAAGGGCTCCCCCCAATACCGCTGCCGAGAGAACAGCCAGTCTCTGAGCTTATACTGAATCGTCCGCTTCCCATGCGAGTTTGACTCCAGCCATTCCCCCATCCTCCGCTTTGACTCGGACGTCGGTAGCCCGTCCAGAAACCCAGAATTCACGGACACTCCATCCCCTGTGAACCCCTTCCAATCTTCCCCCCCAGTCGGTGTCACCACCTGCAACACCGGCAGCCCAAACTTCTCAGCAAATTCAAAATCCCGAGTGTCATGGGCCGGCACCGCCATAATCGCTCCCGTCCCGTACCCCGTCAAAACGTAGTCCGCGATCCAAACTGGAATCTCTTGTCCATTCACCGGATTAATCGCAAACGCCCCAGTCGGAACCCCTGTCTTCTCCTTTGAAAGTTCCGTTCTCTCCATGTCACTCTTGGATCGGCAAGCGTCTTGGTAAGCCGCAACCGCAGCCTTCTGAGACACTGCCGTAATGTCATTCACCAACGCGTGCTCAGGTGCCAAAACCAGATAAGTCGCCCCAAACAACGTGTCCGGCCGAGTCGTAAAAACACGTACCTCATGCTCCGACCCACGAATCTTAAAGCTCACCTCGGCCCCTTCAGACCGGCCAATCCAGTTTCGCTGTAACAGCTTAATCGACTCAGGCCAGTCCAACCCGTCCAATTCCGATATCAATCGATCCGCATACGCCGTGATCCTCAACATCCACTGACGCATCGGGCGACGCTCCACAGGATGCCCACCCACCTCACTCTTTCCATCCACCACTTCCTCGTTCGCCAAAACCGTCCCCAACGCAGAACACCAGTTCACCGGAACTTCAGCCACGTAGGCCAACCGCACCGAATCAGGATCCTGCCCACGGTAGGTTTCAATGCCCTCAGCCTTCTGGCTCACTGGGTTGAACCACGAGTTGTAGAGCCTCAGAAAAATCCATTGAGTCCACCGAAAATATCCCGGATCGGTCGTGTTAACTTCCCGCTGCCAGTCGTAAGCAAACCCAATCCTCTTCAGCTGCCCGCGAAACATGTCGACGTTCCGCGCCGTGGTCACCGCAGGATGCTGCCCCGTCTTGATCGCATACTGCTCCGCAGGCAACCCAAACGCATCCCAGCCCATCGGATGGAGAACGTTATAACCACTCATCCGCTTGAAGCGGCTCAAAATATCCGTTGCCGTGTATCCCTCCGGATGGCCCACGTGCAACCCAGCTCCGCTGGGATACGGGAACATGTCCAAGACGTAATACTTGGGTTTAGACGCGTCGAATCCAGGCTCTCCGGGATTGAGGGCGTGAAAGGTGCGGTTCTGATCCCAAAATTGCTGCCACTTGGCCTCAATACGGTCAAAAGGGTATGGCTTGCGGCGCTCGGTACTCATGGATTTCAAAAAAAAGCGGCCCGTGAGGTAAGCAGAGTGAAGCGTTCTCTTCTAGCGTTTAGAAAAGTCAGGTTCACCAAGGCCCAAAAGCCCATACCGCAAACGGCAAAAAAACGTCCGCCCCATCGCTTCCATCTGTCTCAAAAGCCGCCCATCTGCAATTTTCGCCCCCATGCCCCGACTCCTCATCGCCACTAAAAATGCCCATAAGACGCAGGAAATCAGCACCATGCTGGGTCCTGCATGGGAGTTGTCCGACTTGTGCGCCCACCCTGAAATCCCCGCTCCAGAGGAAACAGGGACCACTTTCGCGCAAAATGCCTCCCTGAAGGCACTCGAAGCCTCCCGCCTTTTCTCGGGTTGGGTCCTCGCGGACGACTCCGGTCTATCAGTCGATTCTCTTCAAGGGGCCCCGGGGGTCTATTCCGCCCGCTATGCTGGCCCATCCGCAACAGACGCCGACAACCGCACCCACCTCTTGAAAGCGCTCTCCGCATTCCCGCTTCCCAACCAGCGCTCCGCTCGATTCCACTGCGTTTTGGCCCTCGCTCACTCCGGGACAATCCATGCCCTCTTCGACGGTGTCGTCGAAGGATCCATTTTGGCAAATGAATCGGGCGCAGGTGGTTTTGGCTACGATCCGCTCTTCGTTCCAACCGGCTACTCAGAATCTTTCGGAATCCTCCCCTCAAACCTCAAAAACTCAATCAGCCACCGTTCTCGGGCTCTGAGCGCTTTCGTTTCTTGGACCAAGTCCAATGCTTCCCTCCTAGCATAACCCGAGGCATCCTCTCTCCATGTTTACCGGTCTCGTCGAGGAAACAGGGGAAGTCCTTTCCCTCCATAC
>CANFNA010000186.1 GCA_947448395.1 Chthoniobacteraceae bacterium | reverse complement strand
TGCCGTCGCTCAGGTCACCAAGGTTGGAAATACCCTCCTGCTCGACCGCGTCACCGGCCAACCCCTTTACGATTTTCGCCTCGTTCGCGTCGAAACTCACGGACTCCCAGGCGACGAAACCGCCCCTTACCAACCCGCCCCCGAGTTCCCAGAACCCTTCGCTCGAAACGCCTACACAGAAGCAGATCTCCCCAACCTTCCCGGAGCAAAAGACTCCGTGCTTCCCACCTTCCAGCGATCCAACCACGGCGCATTCCCCTCCATCGATGAAGCCCGTCCAACCCTCATGTTCAATATCCACGGTGGTGCCGAGTGGACCGGCGCAGCCGCGGATTCGAAAGGATTTCTCTACATCACCTCCAATGAGGTGCCGTGGAAAATCACCTGCTT
Source organism: Chthoniobacteraceae bacterium (assembly GCA_947448395.1). Classification (GTDB taxonomy): domain Bacteria; phylum Verrucomicrobiota; class Verrucomicrobiia; order Chthoniobacterales; family Chthoniobacteraceae; genus Chth-196. Next base: position 5,428 of record CANFNA010000186.1, on the reverse strand, counting down.
TCGCGATGATGATCCGCCTCCACTCAAACCTCCCTCCCCTGGAGAACAAGTCTACCTGAGCATTTGCGTCGCCTGCCACGGACCGGACCGTCGCGGCATCGGTCACGCCCCGCCTCTGCTCGGTTTACGTCACCGCCTCAAAGAACCCGAAATTCGTTCCATTCTTCAATCCGGACGCAATGGCATGCCCGCACTCCCCTTCTTAAGCGAAGAACAAGTGCGCCCATTGTTGGACTTTCTCCTCTGCCGAGATCGACCAGGCGCTCCAGCGCCAGACAAAGGACCACCTCGCTGGACCTTCGGAGGATTTCAAAAACTGCTCGATCCCGAGGGTTATCCAGCCTGCACGCCACCATGGGGCACTCTCGTCTGCATCAATCTAAACACCGGTAAAAAAGCGTGGAGCATTCCTTTGGGCGAATACCCAGAGCTGACAACGCGAGGAATCTCCATCACCGGCCAGGAAAACTTTGGCGGAGCGATGGTCACTGCCTCACGCCTCGTGTTCGTGAGCGGAACTCGGGACAAACAAATCCGCGCATTTGACGCAGACTCGGGACAACAACTCTGGAGCCAAGCGCTTCCACTGCACGGCAGCGCGCCCCCCGCCTCCTACGAGGTCAATGGTCGGCAATACATTGTGATCCCTGCCACCGGCGGCGGAAAACTCGGAGGAACAGCCGGCGACACTTGGATGGCCTTCGCCCTTCCTCAAAAATGACCCTCCACCTAGGCCTCACGGGGATGGCTTCCGATCCAACGCTAACGCTCGAACGGCCGCGTTAAAATCCGATCCGGGATCGCCTTCGGCCCACTTCCCAGTGTGCTGAACCAAAAACACCCGAATCACCCCGTGATCCACCGTCATCGAGGTCTGAAAAGCCCCCCCATGTCCAAACACCCCATCCGCTTCCGTCTTTAAACAAAACCCGTACTTTTCCCCAACCCCATCCCCAGTCTGCTTGGTAGTCATCTGCCGAACCATCTCCTGCGACAGATACCGTTTGCCTCCCAACGTGCCCCCATTGGCAAGCATCTGACAGAACCGCACCACATCGGCGGCCGTTGAAAACAGTCCGCCTCCCGGCGCCGGATACCGCTCGGCCAAATCCAACGGATAAGTCAGATACGGAATCGTGATTTCCTCCAACTGTTTGGTTTCAGAGTTGGTCTTGTAGCTCTTCACCAATCGCCCCAACTGAGCGCTCGAAGGCCGAAACGTCGTATCCTTCATTCCCAACGGACCAAGCAAACGGTCCTGTAAAAATTTTTCATACGGCATCCCACTCACGATCTCGATGATCCGCCCCGCCGTGTCGGTCCCCTCGTTAGAATAAAGATAGGTCGTTCCTGGCTGATGCAAGAGTGGCTCTAATAAGTTGTGTTCAATCGAGGTTCGCAGTGGAACCGAGTCGATCTTCTGGCGGTCCTTGGTATTCAAAAACCGAAGACCGCCGGTGTGACTCAACACGTGCCGAACTCTCACCGGTTCATTCGGAGGAATTAACACCCCATCCGCCCCAACGACCTTGAGCGCCTGAAATTCCGGGATATACCGCTCCACCGGATCATCCAGCTTCACCAAACCCTCATCCACCAGCATCAAAAATGCCGCTGCCGTGATCGGCTTTGTCATGGAGGCAATCCAGAACAAGTCATCCACACGCATTGGCTTGCGAGTCGCGAGATCGGAATACCCAACCGCTTCCAAATGCAGCACCTTGTCGTTTTGTCCCACGAGAACAACAGCCCCAGGCAACACCTTCTTCTCAACAGCCTCCTGCAACTTCTGAACAAGCTGGGGCTCGCCATAAGCGGAACCAAGATCGCCAAAACAAAAGGAGCAGACCCACAAAATCGGGATCAAAATGCTCTGCACTCGAGCGGAAGAAAAACGCACTGGGTTCAAATTCATGGGGTGGTGAAAAACAAGGAGTCCTATTGAGGAGCCACTCAGCCTCAAAGTCTTAAAAGAAAACACATCGTTTTTCACGACCCTCATTTACTTAATGAGCCATCACCCCCCACCCACTTCATGGATGTCGATCGTCTAAAATCCAAAACGCGCCTCGTAGCGCTTCCCTTACTTTGCGCGGCCTTGTTCACCAACCCAGTCAGCGCCTTGCCTCAAACCATCCCACTGCCAGATCTGCTATCCCCACCAGCCCAAACGGCCCCTTATCCAATTACCCTCCACCCACTGATCCCAGGCCCACTCTCCCTTCCCAACGCATGGGACCTCAAACGCCGCGAGATTGAAACCATTTGGAAACAATGGCTGGGGGGATTCCCAAAGGAAAAAGTTGATCTGCAACCTGAGTTTTTGGAACGAGAAGAACTCCCCACCTTCACCCGTCAGCGAGTCACTTATCAGATCGAACCGAACATTCGAATCGACGCCATTGTTCTCCTTCCCAAACAAGCGCTCGGAAAACTTCCAACCATCATCCTTTTCCATCCCACTTACGAAAAACACTACCAACGAGTCGTCGGACTTGAGCCCAAAGAAGACCCGGAACGTCTACAAGCCGTCCAATGGGTGGAAGCAGGTTATGCTGTCATCGCGCCGCGATGCTTCCTTTGGGAGGACATTCCCCCTGACTACGCCCAACCCAAGATCGAAAATAGTTGGGCTGCCCGTGCACGACACATGCGCGAGGCGCATCCCGAATGGCGCGCGATGACTCGGATGACTTGGGACGGCATCCGCGCCATTGATTTCGCCGAGACACTGCCACAGGTCGATCCGCATCGTATCGCACTGTTCGGACACTCGCTGGGCGCGAAGGAAGTCCTCTATGTCGGGGCCTTTGACAAGCGACCACGCTGCATGATTTTCAGCGAAGGCGGGATTGGAATGCACCACAGCAATTGGAACGCATCGTGGTATCTCGGGCCAGAATGCCGGGAGAAAGAACAACCCAGAGAGCATCACGAGCTTCTGGCCCTCATCGCGCCACGCCCTTTTTTGCTTCTCGCAGGAGGCGAAACAGCCGGGTCAGCCGATACAACCAGTAGCTGGACCTTCATTGAAGCGGTTCTTCCCGTCTACCGAGCGCTGGGTTTCTCGGAGCACCTTGGTTGGTACAACCACGGATTAGGCCATCGTTACGGCGGCAACGCCCGCGCAGTTGCTGAAGCATTCTTCCAACGCCACCTAAAAAACGCTCCCGAAAAAACGCCCAATCTTAATCCCCTAAAACGCGATTGTGACTGAACATATACAAGTTTTTTGGTGAATCTCTCTCATTTCTGATTGGTGATTGCGAACGCGCCGGTGCGGTTTCTGGGATTATAAGCACCACAAAACCGGTTATTCTCTCGGCACCATCTTCACCGAGGAGCATCCGAGAGGAGAACCTCTTAAACAGTGGTCGAGATCATTTTATTAAAAGCACCGGAAACGTAAAAAGAGTCCATCATCAAAAACCTGACCTATCGGAGCACTTGGAGTTTTGGGTTGATCACTCAGGCCATCTGGCTTCCGATCTGCATAAGGCCCATGGACAACAATAGCTTCGGCAACTTTGAATTGGTGTTAGATTCCGAAGGGAATCCGCATCTCCTTGGGAAAGGGACTTTTGGAAGTACGTTTCTGGCCCGCCATCGCTTTCTCGATACGCCGGCGGCGCTAAAAGTCATAAACGAAAGGATAGCTCTTAACACAGCAGCTCGAACGCGATTCCTGAGTGAGGCGAAGGCCGTAGCGAGGTTGAATCATGAGCACATTGCTCGAATTCAAGACTTCGGTGAAAGCAATGGCGTCCTCTTCTATGCCATGGAATATTGTGCAGGCGGTCACCTGCAGCAGTATATTCAAGAGAATGGGGCGCTTTTAAACACCGCGTGGTTAGAGGTTGCTCGCCAAACAGCCAAAGCGTTGATCTGCTGCCACGGGGCTGGATTTATACACCGCGATCTAAAGCCTTCCAATCTGATGCTCGCGGCAAAGGACGGACCGCTGCTCATTAAAATCATCGATTTCGGCCTCGTCCACTCTGACAATGACGGATCCCGTAAAGAAAACCCAGAAATCGGACTAGGATCCCTGCTTTACGCAAGTCCCGAACAACTCAGGGAACAATCGATCGACGTTAGAAGCGACCTTTTCTCGCTCGGCATGACACTTTGGCACCTCGCCAAAGGCCACCCCCCCGATTCTGGAGATAACTCCGACATTTTAGAGCGTAGACTTGACTCTCAATCTTACGATCAAGAACTCCCATCAGCTCTTGCCGAGCCTTTCCGAAAAGTACTGGCCCTGCTAGTTGAAAAGGAACCAGCCAAGCGTCCTCAGAACGCTGCTAACCTTCTCCAATTATTAAATGATGCGGAAAGGCAACTCGCTGAAGTTCCCTCGGATCCGCCCTATTCCAATGCCCTGATCCACAACTTTCCATTCGAGCAAAAGAATCAGAAACTCGAATCTGAATTTCAAATTATTCAATCCATCGGGGATCACGGACTTGGAAGCCATTACCTTGCGGATCAAAGAACGGATCCCAAACAGAGAGTTTGGCTGCATACCATTCCTTTGCTAACCGAACCAGATAGCGAGACCGTTTCAACGCTTATCGCTAACTGCAAAACCATAACGGAATTAGAATCCGCGGAGCTGCTGCTTCCTTTGAAAGCAATCCAGTATAAAGATCACACAGCCGTCATCTGCACACCGCCCTCAGGGAATTCTCTTCTCAGCGAACTAAAAACCATCGGTAAGGTTCCCCTGAAGGCGATAACCCACTTTTTAGCAAAAGTCGCTTCCATTACAGATCGCTTAGCCGACTTAGGCTTGCCTATCCCTGAGCTGAGACCAGCCAACCTCTTCTGTACCCCAAACTCCTTGAGGATTGGGACTGCGCAAGGCTTACAGATGATGCCTCGCTTCCTGAACAGTTCTGGAACCAACTCATCCAGCGGATCCAATTCTTTACTCGATGCGAGCGCCACAATAACGCCGGAAATATTTGACGAGGCGAGCCACTCAGGATCCCCCGTCGTTCCATTTTGCAGATTGATATACCGCATTGCAGCAGGAAGAGACTGTCCCACCGCGGCCGGCGTCTCCATACAAGCTTACATCGCCGTTCCCGAACTTTCTGAGGAAGGAAATCGGTTCCTAGCTCAAATCATAGCAGGAAAAATATCCGTTCATTCCTGCTCCCAAATGTTCTCTAAACTCCTTGAGGCAGAGGGTATCGAGCTTTCAAAATCACCACCGCCCCCCTCTCCGATACCGAGCCTCAGTCCCGACAACTCAGTCACGCCCGCGGACGCAAACCAAAATATCAAAAGTCTCAAGCCGCCTCTTTCGAAAGAATCGAAAGCTCCTGAGCCTCAGCGGTTGAAAACCGCCCCAACTGAAACTCCTATCCTCAAAAGCGCCCCCCCGCCTTCGCAAACGCCCCTCCCTGTTACACCCGCCGGT
>CANFNA010000185.1 GCA_947448395.1 Chthoniobacteraceae bacterium | reverse complement strand
GCATCGATGTCATCCATTTTGGTGTGCAGTTCTCGAAAGTCTTTGTAAGTGCGCACTCCCGGAAATTGTGTCGCGGCGCTTTCAAGGTTCCTCGAGTTTACATCGCACATTGCAACCATCTGCGTGAGATCGCTCATTTTCTTGATCTCGTTTACGTGCGAACCTCCGCGTCCACCGACTGCGATGCAGGCGACATTCAATTTTGAATTCGGCGATTTAGCGGATGTGACGGCTGGAAATCCAAGGACGGCAGCGCCGCTCGCAAACAGCGAACGCTCTAGGAAAACACGGCGGGAGGTGTTTGGGGTGGTCATGGGAGGGAGAAGAGGACTGATTGTTGAGAAACAGGCAATATTTCAAAGCGAACATCAGGATTCGGCGAGTAGAAACCAAGCCTCTTCCGGTCGTCAATCGATCCAAGATGCGCCGTTTATGCAGGCCGTTCCCGCCCTCCCTGCAAAGGCGACTGAGCCGAATCAGCACTTTCTCATTGGCCTCAACGCCGAGATCCCCGAAATGCGGTTTCTGGCAGCCAGCGACTGGTTCAACTTGCCGAAACCGCCGACCTTCCAATTGAGACTGGAATCCGAAAGGCACTCTCTGAAAGTCTGCGACTTGCCAAGAAACAGTTTGAGTTTATGAACCGATCCGGTTCACACAAAAACGAACGGTCAAGCGTGGCGGAGTGAATGGAGAGCCCCTTATGGAGGTCCTAAGTGCTGATTTTCTCCAGTAGACGATCGATTCGGACTTCCTTGTCGATGAGCGCTTGGATGGCGTCGATCTTTTGCTGGTCACCCGGAAGTGTTTTGATGGTCATGGAGTGGATCCGACTGGCCACGGTATAGCTGTCCAACGGCGATTGGATGACGGGCAGTTGAGAGTGCTTAATGACCTCAATGAGGGCTGAATCGGGAAGGGAATCTCCCGAGAGAATGATTCCTGAAATACGATGGTCTGCGCGGGACTTTTGGTCGCTCGTAGAAAGAGCTGCGAGAAGGATATCTTCTCGGTCGCCTGGCGAAATAATGAGGGTTCCTCGGGTGAAAAAGTCCGTTACGCGTGCCGTGCTCATCGCGCCTAGGACGACGTTTTCGACTTGGCGCCGAGACTGCGACTCACCGTTGAGGAATGTTCCTTTGATGGTTTTGCAGATCTGACCCAGGGAAGGTTTGGTCAGGATGGGCTTTTCAGGCATGCAGCCGAGCAGTTCGACGCCGAGTCTTTCGAGACCTTTGCCAGCGAACTCTCTGACGGTATCCATTTTGGAGGGGAGCACCTTGTTGATAATGGCCCCGACAACTTCAACGCCTTCCTTTTCGAAAAGAGCCTTGTTTAAAGCGATCTCATCAATCGGCCTTCCAATACCGCCCCGGGTGATGAGGATGGCCTTGCTGCCGAGGATTTTGGCTACGGATGCATTGGACAGGTCAAAAACAGATCCAACTCCTGCATGGCCGCTGCCTTCGATAATGACGAAGTCTTTTTCCCAAGCGGCACGGTCGAAGGAGTTTTGAATTCGCCGCACGAGATTTTCATGATTGGATTTTTCGATGTAGCGGCGGGTAAAATCCGGTTCTATGGCGATCGGACTCATCGCTTCGAGTGGGGTGTGGACCTTGTAAGTCTGGTCCATCAGGACGGAGTCTTCGTCGATTTTAATTCCATCGACGCTGACGAAACGCTGACCGACCGGCTTGATGTAACCGATGCGTCCAAGGCGTTTTTGGAGTGCTGCGAAAAGGCCGAGACAGGTGGTTGTCTTGCCGTCGTTCTGCTCGGTTGCAGCGACAAAAATACGCGGGGTGATGGTGTTCATCAGACGGAATGGGAGGCGTGTTTACGAGCCTCAATGGCCTGGACTCCGACGATCGCAGCAACTCCCAGAATATCGTCTTCGGTAGCGCCTCGAGGGAGGTCGGCGCAAGGGCGGGCCAGACCGAGGAGAAGTTGGCCGTAGGTTTCGGAGCCCGCGAGATATTGAACAAGTTTCACGGCGATATTGCCGCTGGCGAGGTCTGGGAAAATGAGGACATTCGCTCTGCCGGCAACGAGACTGGTGGGCGCTTTTTTGACGCCGAGTTCGGGAAGAATTGCGGTGTCTGCTTGAAGCTCTCCGTCGATCTCCATTTCAAGTCCCCGTTGGGAGGCCCTTTGACGCGCTAGCGCGGTTGCGGCCGCGACTTTGTTAGGGCCGGGAAGTCGTCCATTGCTGTGGGTGGTGAATGAGAGCATCGCGATACGTGGTTTTAAACCCGTCAATGTCCGGCACATAATTCCGGTTTCAACGGCAATATCTGCGAGTTGATCGACGGTTGGATCTGGAATAACGGCGCAGTCTGCGAAGAACATGACGCCGTGCTCCCCATAGCGTTTGTTGGAAAGATCCAAGGCCATGCAAGACGACACGCTTTTGAGGTGTGGCATTGGGCTGATGAGTTGTAGCAGCGGTCGCAGAGTGCTGGAGGCCTCCTCGTCTGCGCCGGTGACAATGGCATCGGCTTGACCGTATTGAACCATCATAGCGCCAAAGTAGTTTGGCTTCGACATGATCGATTTAGCCATGGATGGCCCTAGGTCGCGGTAACGTTTGAGTTTTTCAAGGCGCTCGCAGAAGACATCCAGATCTTCGGCGTGGGCGGGGTCGATGACGCCCATGTGGTCGAGAGCGATCGACTCTTGGTAGGCGAGGGATTCGATGGCGGCTTTGTTGCCGAGAAGAACTGGGGTGCCGAGTCCGAGTTTTGCATACCGCGCCGCTGCACGGAGCACTCGAGGTTCTGTGCCTTCAGGAAAGACGACCCGCTTTGGGCTGCGGCGAAGGCGCTCGTACACGTTTGCGATGAATTTCATGAGAATAATAAAAGTGTGCCGAAGAGATAGGGCGGTTGCGATCGACTATTTCGGAGCGGTGTTTTCCGTGAAGCAAAAGGTGGTTTGGAGAGCTCGAGACTATCAGCAAAATTTGGGAGGGGCGACCTTTGCTCTTAAGACGGATTCGCGGAGGAACGTTGCAATTGGTGTCTCGATCCATCCCCGGCGCCGAATAAAAAACACGGGTTCGCTGCCGAGCAGGTGGCTAACATTCCGTAAGTTTGTGAGTTTTCTGGGAAGTGGAGTATGCAGATTGGTGTAGGAGCCTAGAAGTGCGGGAGGAACGGGGGTGAGTGTAATTCCGAGGCCGGCGTCTACGTATTCGAGAAGGCTACCTGGGAAGCTGCACTCAAGGACGACATTTAACTTCTCCCAAACATTGGCCTGACGAAGAAGGCGTTCGAGGCGGGGCCTGCAGTTGGCTTTCGGGCCTGGGAGGATCATCGGGTAGGCCGTTAGGTCCTCGAGGCAGAGTTTCTTTTTGCTTATGAGAGGATGTCCTGTGGGCGCTCCGAGGACAAAGGGGTGTTCGTTGAGCGGGATGAATTCAAGTGATGGTTTGGCGGGCCACTCCTCAAAACGAGCTGCTACAGCGATGTCGCACTCTCCGGATTCCAGTAGATCGATGGCGGTCGGAGAATTCCGGTCATGAAAAGTCAGGCGTGCTTTTGGGAACTGAGCGCGAGTCTCTTGGACGGCTTGGCGGAGCTCGTGAGCCAAGCAGGAGGGGGTTGTGGCGACCGACAGAGACGGAGGGGACTGCTGGATGTCCGCGGCAAAGGCCTGTTTAATGGAGTCAAATCCCTCCACAAGAGGGGTTGCCATCTGGGCCAAGCGCTTTCCGTCGGCGGTGGGGCACGCCTTCCGGCCAACGGCTTCTACAAGGACGCAGCCAAATTCCTCCTCCAATGCGCGGACTTGCTGCCAGACGGAGGCTTTGGTGAGTCCCAAATCCTGTGCCGCCCGCGAGAAACTTCCCGAACGGATGACGGCGATCAGGCCTCGAAATTGTTGGAGGCGGAGTTCCTTGAAGTACTGGCGATCTTCAGCAGCCACAGTTTGTTTGTACGGGACAAACGATAGATTGGAAAGTTCGTTAAAATAGCGCTCCGACTCGCGGGTTGATTCATTATGATTTCGCCAGAGGTTTTTAATTCCGATCCGGATTCTGCGGTTCCCCCCATCCAAACTTCCTTCCCTCACCAACTCTCCTCCCCCGTCATGTCATTGTTTATGCGTCTTCCGTTATTATCCCTTCGATCTTTTGTGCCGCTGGCGATCTTGGCGGCAGTTTCCACAGGATTTCTTCACGGAAAGTCTGCTGACGATGCCTCTGCGATTAAGGCTACGATCAAAGTGATTCCGAACTTGGTGAAGTTTGATGTGATCCAGTTTGAAGTGAATGCAGGAGGAAAGGTTGAGTTGTCTTTCGAGAATGACTGCATCATGCCTCACAACTTGGTGATTATAAAAGCGGCAGCCGAACCAGCTGTGATTGCGGCGGTCAATGCGTTGGGAATGGAGGGAATGGACAAGGGGTTCGTGCCCCAGACCGATGGGATTGTTGCTGCGACTAAGTTACTGCAGCCTCACCAAAAGCAGGTTTTAACTTTCACCGCGCCTTCGGAGAAGGGTGATTATCCTTACGTTTGTACGTTTCCAGGGCACTGGTACACGATGCGAGGGGTGATGCGAGTGGTGGCAAAGGGACAGAAAGTGTCGGAGTCGATGCGGGATCTGGAGAAGGTCGAAAATGTTCCGGATGCCCTCAAGAATTCCGGCATCAAACACAAACCTCTCGGAACGATGGAAAAGCCTTTGGTGATGAGGACTTTTGCTCCGGATCCAAAATTAGATTTTGCGGTTTTTGCGCATCACGACACGTCGAAGCCTGCGGTGAAATACGACCCCAATACCCGATTGGATATCTTTGAAAGAAAGAAAGACCCCTCCACGAATGCAGAAGTGGAGGTGCCGGTGATGGTTTCTGCGCAACCCGGAATAGCGGGGGCGATCGCGGTCAACCATGGAGCTGAGTTTTCGTACGTTTGGGACACCACGGAGTGCCGGTTGATGTACGCTTGGAGAGGCGGTTTTCTGGATATGAATCCCTACTGGGGAAAGGAACCGGGTTCAGGACGAAATCCTCTCTACATCCCTTGGATCATTGGAGGGATCGTCTACCGAACCTCGGGAGTGGCACCGATTCAAGGGGAAGGGGCTGAAGTTCCGAAGTTCGGGGGGTATCGGATAGTGGGCGGTGCACCAGAGTTTTGGTTCAAGTTGGGAGATAAAATTGTGAGGGAAAGGGTGATTCCCAAGGCCTCCGAAGGGTTTGAGATGCAGGTGAGTGTGGAGGGTGCAGGTTCCCAGAGTTTGGCATGGAAGGTGGGGGATGCTGACCGAGACGCTGTGCATGTGGCGGCGGTGAAGGCTGGGCAGTGGATTGTCTCCTTTAAAGATCGACCTGAACCGGTGATGCCGGAGTTCAAACCGGCCTCTAAGTCAAAAGACAAGACTCAGAAAAAGACTGAGTAACCAGCCCTTCTATCCTTTGCGAATTCTGTCCATGAAAGCATTTTCATCCTTTCGTCTGATGCTAGCTCCGATCACTTCGGGGCTGCTTCTTGTTTCATCCGCGGTGTTTGCCGCTTCTGCGCCTTATGCTGTGCAGGAGATTCCGATGCCCCAGGGAATTGCTCCGGAGATCGGAGGACTGGGCTTTACTCCCTCTGGAAAACTGGTGGTCCTGACTCGGCGTAGTGGCGTGATGATGGCGCGTCCGGAGGTGGATCCCACTAAGTTTGAGTGGAAGTCTTTTTCGGATCATTCGCTTCATAATGCCAATGGGTTGATGGTGCTTTCCGATCGCGAGATTTTGGTCAGCCAGATGCCGGAGTTAACGCGCTTGCGTGACACCGATGGGGATGGAGTGGCAGATGTCTACGAAACGCTGACTTCGTTTAACCTCAGCGGTGCCTATCACGAGGTGACGGCGGGTCCGGTG
>CANFNA010000184.1 GCA_947448395.1 Chthoniobacteraceae bacterium | reverse complement strand
GGTATCGCCCCGAGGGTCATTGAAATAAAGGTTTTCAACGCCGATGACCTCGCCTTCAGGAGTGAAGTCCACTTTGACAGGATTATCACCGGAACCGAGGGAGTGCCATCGGACATCGGATCCGTCTGGGTTGCAGCTCCAAATTCCGGATGCTAGGCCCTCGTGGACGAGGACGCCTTCTTTGCCGAAAACGGAATGGCCCTTCCGTCCATGGCACCAGAATAGTCTGCCGTTAGGGTGGAGCCAAGGGCCGTGCACATCGGCGGCGTTTCCAGTGAAGTCGAAGCCTGTGACGATACATTCGCGAGCATCGGCGACACCGTCATGATCGGTGTCGGTGAGTTTCCAAAGTCCGGGAGGACTGCAAACGTAAAGCGAGCCGTTCAGCCAGCATCCCCCTTGGGGGAAAGTGAGGGCATCAGCGAAGACGGTCGATCGGTCGTAGAGGCCGTCGCCGTTGGTATCCTCAAGCATCAGGATGCGGTGAGGCGGGGCTTCTAGGAGCTGTTTTTTGTTCCAGTTGACTCCAGTAGAATCGCCCACAAAAAGACGGCCGCGGTCGTCTAGGCAGGCCATCATCGGATGATGTACAAGCGGAGAGGCGGCTACCACTTGGAGTTCAAACTCTGGGGGAAGATCTACTGGAGGAGGGGGAAGGGAGCGGTGCGATTTATCGGACGGAATGACGACGATTTTGGGACGAGCGGCTATCTCCAGGGTTTTCTGGTCGAGTGGAGTTTGCGTTTCCGCAGGAGTTGCGTCCAGAAGTGAGGAGAGAATCAAAGCACCACAAGTGAAGCCGACGAACCATGGGTTCATAGAACAGGGTGGGATTGAGAAGGTGAATCGCGGTGGACTGACTACTACGAGGGACTGCGAACGGCGCTTCGATAGGCGAGCGGGGAGCGGCCTTCTAGTTGCTGAAATTGGCGTTGGAAATGGGCGCGATTTGGATAACCGCAGGTGTCGGCAATTTCGCCCACCGTTTGATCCGTTTCAGCGAGAAGGCGGCAGGCGCGTGAGATGCGGAGTTCGTTGATGTAATGAGGAATGGTGCTCCCAGTGTTTTGTTTGAAGAGTCGACTGAAGGCGCTTTCGCTAAGGCCTGCTTTTTGGGCGAGGGTAGGAACGTAGATCGGTTGTGAGAGGTTTTCTTCGATGAATGCGACGACCCAGCCGATACGATCTGAAGAGTGGGCGTTTGTGGTTTGGTGGAACCCTGGAGAGGCGATGCTTGTCATCTCTTTGGAGCCCGCCATTTCATCGAGCATTTCTAGCAGGAGAATCACACGGCGGAGCCCCTTGGTTTGCGAGATTTCGAGAATCTTGCGGGTCATGCTGCGGCGGAGTCCTCCGTGGATCTCCAAACCCAAGAGTGCATTTTGGAAGAGTTGAGAGATGGGTTTCATGGACGCCCGCTTGAGCCAATCGTCTCCCAGTAAGTGGGGCATGAATTGAATGACGATCGCATCCACGGGCTTCCGCCGTGGCCGGCGAGTTTGATCGTTTCGGTAGTCGTGCGGAAGATTGGAGCCTAGGAAGACAAGATCACCTTTTGAGAGTGGGGTGAGCTTGTCGCCGACCCAGCGATCTGTGCCCCCGCTGCGCACAAGGGTGATTTCGCATTCTGGGTGATGGTGCCAGACGCACCCGAAGTCTTTGCCTTGAACGAGCTCGCAAGCGACAACTTCTGCGGCCGCGAGCGGGGAGGCTTTTTCTACAACCAGCTGTCGAGACTTATTCATGATTCTGGGGGGAGGGGAAACGGTCTCAAGGCATACAATAGAATCAGTGCATTTGGACCGAGCAGTGGCCTATGCCGCCGCGGAAGTAGTTAAACTGTACATTGGGATGATCTGCGAGCAGAGACATTGGGACGGCGGTGTCGACGATGCTTTTGCTGATCATCAGAGCGGTGAGTCGTTGGCCGAAGGGGTTATCGTGATTCCCTGCGTGCCAGATGGAGACCTTTTCAGACATCCAAGTTTCCCGAGGGCCCACGGTGACTGCCTGAGTTGGTACGAGAGAGACGTTGCCTCCCCCCGAGGTGCGGGCGTTTTGTGCGATGGTGACGGGATGGAGGTCAACGATACGGGTTCCCAGAGCGCGATACTCGACTGCAGATGGCGGACTGTCTTGGTTTGCGCCGGTGCGTGGAAGCGGATCATTGAAGGCCCAGTGCTTGATATCTCCCTGACCGCCTTGCATGAGAACGCAGCGGACACCGGAGTTCCAAGAGGCTTCGAATTCAGAAATGCGCTCGGTTGGAAAGTGAAGTTGAGAATCCGGCATGACTAAATTTTGGGAGATTTTGTTGAAGCACATTTCTCGATCGCAACGCTCGAAGGAGAGCGGATGCGTGGGGGGAACGGCGCGACCTTGAATGACCCATTCGTCCATGCCCCAAAAGTGGGCGTTTTTGAGCGAGAGGCCCATCTCGTTGACCATTTGCGCAACGAGAGGCAGTTGTTCGGTAGGGCCGATAGGGCCGCAAATGCCCGTCGGATTATCTGGGGTCGCCTGCTTCCATGCGTGAATGTATTCGAGAGCTTCGGCGCAGTAGAACTCCTGCAACGTGTCGTAGAAGACGACTTTGAATCCGGGGCGGGAGAGCGCCAGGATTTGTTCTGGGGTGAGGGCCGCAGCGTCGTCGATGAGGTCTCGGTCGAGTGTTGTATAATCCCACCAAGAAGGGGCGAGTGAGCTTAGTTTTCGGGACATGGCGGGAGTTTGAGAAGGTTAAATTGTGGGGCGTTTAAAGTCGGGATTTGAGATTGCGATTTGGGGTGTAGCGCTTTCCTAGTGCTTCGCGGAGGGGGTCGTCTGATTCTTTTCCGAAACCAAGATGCAGGTGGCGTGTCCAAGCCTCTGCGAAGCGAAATTTTCGCGAACGTTTTCCGAGGGTGGCTGCCTCATGATCGAGGGCGTGGAGGTAGCTGTCCGAGCCTTGCGTGAGATCGAGCCAGTGCTTTTGGCTACCGTGGCAGGCGAGAAGCTCGCGCTTTCGCGGTTGAACGGAAGAGACGTCCACGAATGCATCCGGCTCCACAGGGCGGCGTAGAGGGTCAACCAAGCCGTGTGGCATTGAGTGATAGACGGTGAGGGGTTGTAGGGAAGGTTTTCGGGACGGTGCGCTTTTGAAATTAGGGATTCCGCGAGCGAAGGCTCCGGTGACGGCGAGCCTGCACGTGTTCATATGATCCTCCATGTAATCTTGCGGAGGATGGGTGAGCAGGACCGTAGGGTTTACCTTGCGAACGATTGCGCAAACTTTCCGGATGAGCGAGTCGGTGTAGAAAATCTGGAGATCGCTGGAGATGGGGGGATGCCATTTTGCGCCGAGCTGTTTTGCCGCAGCTTTGGATTCCAATCGGCGAACTCTAGCGGTTTCTGAGAGGGACATTTGGGCGCTTCCCAAATTGCCGTTGGAAAGGTTCCAATAATGGACTTCCCATCCGAGGTCTTTGAGTAGGAGGAGGGTTCCGGAAGCGCGGAATTCGATGTCGTCTGGATGCGCAAAAATCGCGAGAACGGATGGCATGGTGGCGGTTGTCTAGAGTCGACTAGAGGTGAACCGGTTCTCCGGAGCGGGCAGACGCGTCTGCGGCGAAGATGATTTTGTGAGTGCGCATGGCGTCGGAGAGGCTTGTGAGAGGCATTTCGCGATTGTGATCGAGAGCGTCGAAGAACGCTTGGAATTGAGCGACGTACGGGTGGTCGGACACGTCGCCTGAGTCCATCATTTTCATGGAGAGTTGACTCCAAGCGGCTTTATTGGATTGGAGTTTGTTTGAGTGGAGCTTGTTGTCGAGAAGGCTGCCTTCGCTTCCGCAAAAGTGAGTGTGGAAGTAATAAGGTTGGAGGCAGTCGACTACGGCCGCACATTTGCCAATACGACCGTCTCGGAAGCGCAGGAGAGTGACGCTGGTGGTTTCGTATTCGTAAGGGGCGAAGATTTCGCTTCGGGATTTTGTGGAGAGACTTGAAACGCTTTCCACCTCGCCATCCATGCAAAGCAAGAGTGCGTCCAAAGCGTGGCATCCAGCGGTCAATAGAGCGCTTCCGCCTGATTCTTTCCGGATGTTCCAGCGAAACTGTCCGTACCAAGGGCCGATCCCGTGGTAGTAGTCCACTTCTCCATAGTGGAGACTTCCGAGGAGACCTTGATCAATGACCGCACGAGTGGAGAGAAACTGGCTGGAGTAGCGGCATTCGAAGCACACGGTGGCTTGGACGCCGGCTGTCCGAACGGCTTTCTCAATGCGTTCGCAATCCTCCCAAGAGAGAGCGAGGGGCTTTTCGATGATCAGGTGTTTTCCTGCCTCGGCTGCACGCACGGCTTGTTCGGCGTGATCTTGGGGGAAGCTGCAGATCGACACGACATGGATGGCGGGATCCCGGAGCATTTCATCGAAGTCTTGGTAGACTGCGATGGGCGAACCGTATTGGGAGGATAAAGCTTGGGCGTTCTGCGGACGGGAGGAGCAGATGGCGGTGACCTGAGCTTGTTGGGTTCCGTTAATGGCTGGAATATGGGCTGTGGCGACCCATCCGTAACCGACGATGCCCACATTGTATTTTTTCATAGGGTGAGTGGAGGTGGAGATGGATCAGGTTGACGATCCTTGAGCGTTACAATGTATGGAACGAAAAGGGGTGCTAGGCCACTTTTTATACGACGTAAAATCCGCTCATAGTTGCGCTTTTTTACGGTTTTTTATCCAGCGCGTCTGGCGGGCGGCACTGGACGTGGAAACGGTTTTTGGGTGTTCGCCTTTGGCAGGCTACGGGGGTGAAGAGGGGCGGGGGAAAGATTAGCTAAGATTTAGCTATAAGGTTTATAAAGATTGCGGATAGTAAACCATTGCAGGTGCCTCTGAGGGCTATTTCCCAGAAGTTTTGCGAGCAACGACGACGTTGAAAAAATGTCGAAGGAGCGAGGTGGTCTGCGACGCAATAAATTTCATGGTCTTTACTTATTTTTACAGAAAAGTTTTGCGCTTCTTGATGATGGATCCGCGCGTGGTGGCGAGTGTTTTGGGATGCTATTTGGTGTTTGGAACCTCCCTCTTGCCGTGGGGGGGGCCATCTGTGTTGGCCTCAACGCCGATTGCCGAGCGTACGGATATGGGGGTGGATGCGATGGTCGAGCTGAGCGCCAAGGGATCTTGGGGGGAGGTGGAGTATTTTACAGCGGTTCTGGTGGCGCCTTTGGACCTGTTGAAACTGACTCAACCGACCTCTTATCGGACGGTTTGGTATTTCGAGCAGCAAACAGAGGAAAGCGTGGAGCGGTTTATCAAAGAGTTGGAGTTGCCGAGTCAAATGGAGGCTCAACTGTTGGATCGCAAGGGATGGAAAGTGGAGAGAAGTGCTGTCGCTCTGTCGGTTCCCCGCGAGGTGGTGCGTGAGTTGCCACCGGAGCCGAGGCGTAAGGTGTATGCCGCATTAGCGAAGTACTCCGTGAATCGATATCACGTTGAGCCCGAGTTGGTATTTGGCAAGACGGTGAGGGATTGGCTGGAGGACTTTCATTTTTCGGAGCCCGTTTTGAGTTTTATTTCTGCAGCGGTTTATCGACGCGGAGAATTTCAGGTGTTCGCGGATACCCCGGAGGCGCTTGCGCTGTGCGAATCGGATGCAGAGCGTCTCAGGCTGCGAACCGCGTTCAGCCGAACACCGACTTTGATGGCGAAGTTGCTTTTAAATTCAGCGACAGCGGAGCAATTGGCGAAATATTGGGGGACAGGTCCGAGACGTAAAAGCACGATGCCCCTCTTGGAATCGTTAACGCGAGTCAAGGGGCTGAACCGCATCGATATTTTGCATCTGTTACCGGCGCATGTGCGAAAAATCTTGTTTACCTTTCCAAACCCTCTGGAAACCCAATCTGGGTATCTTCCGGATTGTCATTGGACGTCGTTGAATTTTTTTAATCCAGATCCGCTTGAGTCTCTTTGTGATCCGAATCAGGCAACCGCTTACGTGTTGGAGCATTTTGAAGTGATTGATCC
>CANFNA010000183.1 GCA_947448395.1 Chthoniobacteraceae bacterium | reverse complement strand
GTGGGTTCGTCGAAGAGGAACACATCGGCTGAAGACAACATGTCGAGGCCGATGTTGAGGCGTTTGCGTTCGCCTCCTGAAAGCATTTTTTTTGCAGCGCTGCCGACTACGGAGTCCCGCCTTTCGACGAGGCCAAGTTCAATGAGACGACTTTCTACGCGGCGAGCACGGTCGCGACGAGAGAGGTGGGGGGAGCGGAGAGCGGCCGCAAACTCCATGTTTTCCTCGATGGTCAGGTGGTCGTCGAATGCATCGTCCTGAGGGATGTAGGAGAGGAATCGTTTGAGGGAGTCGAGGTTTTGGTAGAGGGGCTGGCCGTTGAGAAGGATTTCGCCTTCGTCAGGGCCGAGTTGTCCCGCGATGGCTCGTAGGAGAGTGGATTTTCCAGAACCGCTAGCACCCATGACACAGACCATTTCGCCGCGGCTGATGTTGAACGAAAGGGAGTCGAGTGCGCGTTCAGTTTTGCGGAAGGAGTAGCTTAGATCACGAACTTCGAGAACCGAGATCACGTTGCGCTCTTCCTCGATGATACGCTCGGAAAAGTCGCACCGTAAAATTTGCCAGGCGTCGAGGCGGATCGTGGAGCCGTCGGAGAGGATGCAGCGTCCGCCGGCGGTCAGAGCCTGATCTTCGACGTGGAGAGGGCGGTCGGCGTGTAGCACCTCGAGAGCGCCTGTGCGGTGCTCGTAGTCACAAAGGATTCGGAGCAGAATTTCTCCAGAGGTGCCCGGCGAGAGGAGGATGTCATCGACATCAAGGTGGGAAGGGTTGTTGGAGACGAGGTAGCTGGTTTTGTAAGTTTTGAGTTGAAAGCGGCCGCCGAAGGCGCGGGCTTTGCGGCGGAGGTCGCTGAGGGGGAGTTCGGAGTCGTCGTTGAAGAGGATGCGATCCTCGAGCGATGCCTCTACCTGGGTTCCAATTTTGAGTTTTACGCCGCTGATCTGCGCTTCGGTATTTTTGAGAGCGCGGATGTGAACCTTCAGACCGAAGCGGATTTCGAGGGTGCTATCGCGGGATCTTTCCTTTTGGAGTTCGACTTCACCGTCATCGTGGACGGAGAGGTAGATTTGGGTGATGGAGACGTTTTTCTTCGCGTTGAAGTAGTAGGCGAGCTCTTGATGACTGAGGACCTGTTCGCCAAGGGCGATGCGTTGGCCGGGATAGATGCGGGTGAAAGCGCCGGGCTTAAGTGGTCTTCCACGGATGGATATCGCTTGTGCCGAGAGGTTTTTGAGGATGAGAAGCTCATGGTAGCGGAAGGCCAGCATGCTCTCGGTGCCGTGCAGGCTTTTGAGGGCAACATCGGAGTCTCCGGACGGGGCCCCGAAGCTCACGCATTCGAGAGGGGATTGGCCTCCTTCCAGACCGAAGGGGTCGGAGTTTTCGCTGGGGCTGATCTGGCGAACGATATCGAGAGCTCGTTTTGCCATGCCCAGTTGGGTCATGAAGGAATGAAAATCGATGAGCTGAGCCCTGTCTTTTCCGGCTCGAGCGATAAGATCGTAGAGTTGGACGCCGAGCATGATTTTTTGATCGGTGTCGAGCTGGCTGGCGAGTTTTTGAGCCATGACTCCGATGTCATGCTGTTCATGGAGCGCTTTGCGGAAGAGCGTGCGGAGTTCGGAATAAACTGCTTCTGGGAAATCATGCCTGAGAAAACCGAGGGAGGAATCGATTTCCTCTTCGAGCACCTCGGCGCCGCCTTTGGAGAAAGCGGCGAGCACTTGGATGAGCAGCGGGAGAAGATTGGGGCTCTCGGTGACGGTGCGTGGACGGCGGGCCAGCCGTCTGGTGGCGTACTGGATTTGGTGCCAAGCTCGGTGAACCAGAGGGACCTTGTGCCACGCTTCCCTGAGGCGGGTGCGGAGTTCGCGCAAAAGGCTATCGACGATGAGGGACATGGAGTGGCGACCGAATCTAAGTGGAAGGGCGCATAATGTCGAACGGATGGGCGGGGGGTTGCCGCTGTTGCGAAAAGTGCTACTGTTGAGGGAATGCGTTGCCGTCCATGGGACCTGATGGTCTGTTGCTGGAAGGTATCTGTAAGGAGGGCGCGCTTTTACCACCAATCGTATGTCAGACTTAGAACCGCGCAATTCGCAGCCTCGGAATCGCTCTGGGGGGAATGGGGGAGACCCGTCCTCTTTTAACTGGAGGACTCTTTTTCTTCTGTTGGTGGGGGCGGCGTTGATCCTTGGGGCTTTGATTACCTACCGCACGCCGATTGGGACGGTCGTGGATGTTCCGTTTTCGGAGTTTCGCGAGTCGGTGGAGAAAAACCTGATTTGGAAAAACAAGCCGCTGCGGCTGATCACGGAGTCGAATGGGGCTGAGAATTATTTGCAGGGATGGAGGAAGACGGGGGATGGGGAAAAGGGGGGTGAGGAGCGTTTCCGGACTCAGGTGAACCTGCTTTATAACGCGGATTTGAGGGATTTTTTGAGGAAGTATGACTTAGAGGCAGATCCTCATATGGAGTCAAATTCCATGGGGAATTTGCTGATGAACTTCCTGCCTATTGGGCTGTTTCTGCTGGTGCTGTACTTTTTGTTTCGACAGCAGATTCGGATGGCGGGACGTGGGGCGATGAGTTTCGGAAAATCCAAGGCTCGGATGTTGAGTCGGGAAAAAAACCGTGTGACTTTTAAGGATGTGGCTGGTGTTGAGGAGGCTAAAGAGGAGGTGCAGGAAATTGTGGAATTCTTAAGGGACCCGAAAAAGTTTCAGAAATTGGGTGGCCGGATTCCGAAGGGGGTCTTGATGGTAGGATCTCCTGGGACGGGAAAAACGCTGCTGGCTCGGGCGATTGCAGGAGAAGCCGATGTGCCGTTCTTTTCGATTTCGGGTTCGGATTTTGTGGAAATGTTTGTGGGGGTAGGCGCGAGTCGGGTGCGGGACATGTTTGAGCAGGGTAAGAAGAGTGCTCCCTGCCTCATATTCATCGATGAGATTGATGCGGTGGGGCGCCATCGTGGGCACGGGATGGGAGGGGGACACGATGAGCGAGAGCAGACGCTGAATGCGTTGTTGGTTGAGATGGATGGATTTGATACTCAGGAGGGGGTGATCATTATTGCGGCGACCAATCGGCCGGACGTGCTGGATCCGGCTTTGTTGCGTCCCGGAAGATTTGACCGTCAGATCACGGTGCCCTTACCGGATGTGAATGGGCGTGAGGAGATTTTGAGGGTTCACGCGAAGAAGGTGAAGGTGGCGGAGGATGTGGAATGGGGGGTCATAGCGCGAGGGACGCCAGGGTATTCAGGGGCGGAATTGGCGAATGTGATCAATGAGGCTGCACTTTTGGCTGCCCGTCGTGGTTTGAAGGCTATTTCACGGATGGAATTGGAGGAGGCCCGGGACAAAGTGCGTTGGGGCAAGGAGCGGCGTTCGCTGGCGATGAGTGACAAGGAGAAGGAAAATACGGCCTACCACGAGGCAGGGCATGCGTTGTTGGGAGTGGTGTTGGAGCACTGTGATCCAGTGCATAAGGTGACGATCATTCCGCGAGGGCCTTCACTGGGGTCGACGATGTATTTGCCTTTGGAGGACAAGTATACACAGCGCAAGAATGAGTTGCTGGATCGGTTGGTCATGATCATGGGAGGGCGCGTGGCAGAGGAAGTGGTGTTTGGAGATGTCACCAACGGAGCGCGTGGGGATATTAATCAGGCCACTGAGATTGCGCGTCGGATGGTGTGTGAGTGGGGGATGAGCGAGAAAATGGGAATGGTGGAGTACGGGAAGCACGAGGAATACGTGTTCCTTGGGCGGGATATTTCGCAGAATCGCAATTATTCGGAAGCGACCGCGCAGGAGATTGATCAGGAGGTGCGGAATCTCTGTGACAATGCGTACCAGAAGGCCAAGGAGTTAATTTTGGCTAACCGAGACAAGTTAGAGGTGATTGCGAGAGGCTTGTTGGAGTTTGAGACTCTGGAGGGCTCTCACATCCGGGATATTATGAAGACGGGTCGGATGGAGAATCCACCTTCACCGCCACCGCGGTCTCCGAATCAGCCGCCGCCATTGAAGCCGCGTCCGGTGGAGGAAAAAAACTCGGAAGAGCCGGAGTTTCCTTCAGGGCTTTCGGGTTTACCCGCATCTGCCTAAGTTGGGGTTCTCCAATTTGGCTGTGGGATCCTAGGGCTCAGGGGTGTCCGGATAAGAAGGTTACTGTGTTTGTGGCGGGCGGCTTTGAAGGCAGTGTGGCGGATTATTTTTTCAAAAACCCGCTGTCTACGAGCCATTCGTGGAATCGAAAAGGCCAGTCACCGGCTGCAGTGGTGCTGCCCGAGCGATAACCGAATCCGTGTGCTGCATTGGCGTAAATGTGGAGCTCTGCCTTTACTCCTGCTTGCTTATATTTGAGGTAAAGGGACGCCATGCCCTCGGAGATATCCGTGCGATCGCCATAACCGCAGGCTATGAATAGAGGCGGCATTCCCTTTTCAACGGTGAATAGATTTGAGGTTCCAGGATAGATGAGGGCTTGAAAATCTGGGCGACTACCGCATCTCGCGATCGGGTCGCTGGCGGTAGGGTCCCCAGGATCGGATTGCATGGCAGCAAAAGCGGCCAATTCACCGCCCGCTGAGAATCCGAGAACCCCGATCCTGTCGGATTGGATTCCCCACTCTTTAGAGCGGAATCGAACTGTTCGGATTGCCCGGCGCATATCGGCCATGGCGTGCTCTTGAATGGAGTAGGACGAATCTTTTTCGCGAGCGAGGCGGTATTTAAGAACGAAAGCGGCGATTCCTCTTTCCTGAAACCATCTGGCGAGGGCGTATCCTTCATGCCCGATGCATAATTTGGAGTGACCTCCGCCTGGAGCGATAACAACAGCCACTCCAGATGCATTCTGAGAGGTGGGCAGAAATGGAGTGATCGAGGGCGAATGGACGTTCGAGATATTTGCGCCTTCTTGTTTTTCCGGTTCGTCGGCTCTCGATTCAGATCCCGGAGCCCTGCCCTCCCAGAGGGGGAGGCTTGCGGGGGGCGGCGGCTCTTGCGTTGATTGAGCGCTTGGTGCCTTGGCCCCCAATGCCAACAAAACTGTGAGGGGCAGCAGTAATCTCTTCATGTTTTCGGGCGGCCCAAAGCGCAGGCCTTTGGGGCTCAAATACTACTTCATCATTTCTGCCAGAGAGGGCGCGATTGCATCGGCCCAAATCTGGTAACCCTGTTGGGAGAGGTGCAGAAAATCGGGCATGATTTCCTTGGATATGGATGCTTCTGGGCCGAGGAATTTTGGGCCGATGTCCAAGTAGAAGATCGATTTGCGATCATCGAGTTTGGAAATGGCGGCGTTGACGGTGGCGAGTTTTTCGCGGACTGGGGAAGGTTTTTCGCCTCTTGGGAAAACGCCGAGGAGAAGAACTTTGGTTTTTGGAGTCTTTTCACGGATGGTTCGGACGATTTTTGAAATTCCCGCTGTGATGGCTTCCGCTGAATCGCTTGAGGAGTTGTTGGTTCCGATCATTAAAACCAAGACCTTTGGGCTAAAGTTATCGAGTTCCCCATTGGTAATTCTCCAGAGGACGTGCTGAGTGCGGTCGCCGCCGATGCCGAAGTTGGCTGGTTTGAAGGTGCCGAAAGCTTTGTTCCAGATATCAGTTTGTCCTCCCCACCCTGCGGTGATGGAGTCTCCCAAGAAAAGCAGTTCGGCTTTTCCTTCTTTTGCGATTTTGACGAATGAATCGTGCGCGACGAGGAAAGGATTGGGTTTGATGGATGCGATATCAGGAGCCTCGGGGGTGGGAGGGGTTTGTGGTGGAGGCGGAGGGGATGCGGGGGCAGGGGGTGTTGGAGGAGGCGTTGCAGGTTTCGCCGCGGCGGGGACTGGCGCTGGCGGAGTTGGCGCAGGGGCCATCGCCGGTTTGGCCGGAGTTGGTGTCGGAGGAGCCATGGGCGGCTTGGCAGACGCCGGTGCTGGAGCTCCCGGGGGCGATGCCATCGGAGCCGCGGGAGCCGCGGGAGCCGCGGGAGCCGCGGGAGCCGCGGGAGCCGCGGGAGCCGCGGGAGCCGCGGGAGCCGCGGGAGCCGCGGGAGCCGCGGGAGCCGCGGGAGCCGCGGGGTTGGC
>CANFNA010000182.1 GCA_947448395.1 Chthoniobacteraceae bacterium | reverse complement strand
CGGGGCCAGAAGGAGAACTGATTTTCAATCATCTGTGATTCTGGAATGTACACAGGAGGATGGCCCTCGCCTTCCACCGGCTTTTCGGGAAGGTAAAAGCTGAGGGAGGAGGCTGGTTGATACCCAGAGGCGATCAGGAAAACGGGTTTTCCGGATTCCTTTTCCAAAGTTTTGCGTAGATCTGCGACAAATTCAGCCGCGGTGTGCCAGCCGCGAAGTCTTGCGCTGGGATCTGCTTTTCTGGGGAATGGGATGCCTATTTTTCGCAGGAGATCCACGTCAATGATAGTGGTGCTCAAGAGGAGGCCGAGTCCGAAGGCGAAGGCGAAGAAGACGCGGACCCCTTGTTTTTGGCGGGCGCGTTCATGCCAGTAAGCAGCTGCTAAGACGCCCAAGGAAAGCATTGCTGGGGCTGTCCAGTTAGCTTCGCCTGCTTTTTTCAGTGAAAGGCTTCCGTACATCACGAAAAGCGGGAGAGTGAAGGAGAGAAGAAAGCGGGGTTTGAAATGAGAGCGCCACTTTCTGAGGTTCCCGAAGAGAGCGATGAGCAGGGCGATAAAGATCAGCGGGGAGTAGACGCCGAGGTGCATGCCTAGGAAGACGAAGGGTTCTCCGATATGCAGGCTGAAGGGATCCTGTAAGCCTCCGCGGTGGGTTACATGAGTGAAAGTGATCCAGTTATGGCGTGCATTCCAGAGGATGGGAGGGATGGCGAAGATGGCAAAGACGAGGAGCATGCTCCAAAAGCCCGGCTTTCTGAAGTGAACTCGGAATCGGTGTGAGGAGAGAAGGAGCAGCAGGACGGAGAGGAGCTGCATCGCGTTGGTCCATTTGCAAAGGAAGCCGAGGCCGATTAAGGCTCCGGTAGCTGGCCACCAAAAGCTCCAACCTGGGTCATGTTCGTGTCCCTCTTCGACATGGTTTTCGAGGGCGAGCCAGAGGGTGTAAATGGAGGCCATCCAGAAAAAGATGGAGAGTGGGTCGATCGTCATCAGCACGCTTCCAACGTGCAGGATGGGAAGAAGGTTCATGCCTAAGGTGGCCCAGATTGCGACGGATTCTCCGTAGAGTCTTCGGGTGAAGGAGAAAAGTAGCAGGCTGGTGCAAAGCGAAAGGAGGGGGCTGAAAAAGCGGATCCCAAACTCGTTAATCCCAAACAAATGCGTGCCTAGCCAAATGGTGGAAGAGACGCCGGGGCCTTTGCTGTAGTAGCAAATGTCGGGGTGTTGGCTCCAAAGCGTGTAGTAGGCTTCGTCAGGCGCGAGTTCCATATTTCCGATGACCCACAGTCGGAGGAGGGTGAGGCAGGCGAGGCCCCAGAACAGCCAGCGTTTGGAATTCATGGTGAGCTAGAATCGGTTTCTGAAAGTGGCTTTAGCGCGTTTTGGGAGGGAATGCGCTGGGAATCACCAGACGCGGTAGTGCGCCAGTCCATTGAGGACGGACGCGGGCGATCCAGCGTTGCCAGAGCAATTCGAAGAGGAAAAGGTAGCTAAGGGTGAAGGCGGTGCCCATCAACATTGACCAAAAGACGTCGCTGGGCCAATGGGCTCCGGAGTACACGCGCGACCAAGCCATGAGCGGGGGGAGGAGAAGCCAGCCAAAGGATCTCCAGCAGAGGCTGATGGCCAGTCCGAGGGTGGTGGCATTCATCACATGAGCCGATGGAAAGGATCGACGAGTATTTGGGCCGGGATTTGGGTTGGGTTCGCCTGAGAAGGATACGGATACCGGCTTTGTAATGGCTAGCAGACGAGGTTTAGCCTGAGCTAGATCCACCCTCCGGACGTGGGCCAAGGCTTCGTGTGGGCGGGCTTTTTTCGTGAGGGTTTTGAGGGGTTGGGAAACCACATACTCGTTTGCTGTAACCCCCAGGGCGCAGATGATTACAAAGGTCCAGCCCCGAAGTCCGTGGCGAAATCCAAGCCAGAGTGCGATCAGAACAAGAATTGGATTCCAGAAGGCGAGACACGAGAGGGTGGCCAGAAACCAATCGAGGACAGGATGGATCCATTTTTGATTTATAAGAAAAAGAAGCTGATGGTCCATGGTTCGCGTGTGAGAGTGCGAGGGCTTATGAGTGCATTTTCCAGACAAAACCGGAAACCTTTGTTTCAGGGTCTTCCACTTGCCGGATGCTTTTCGGTGGTCGCCGGGATTATTTTGAGTGCGGTGGTGGGTATGGCGAGGGCCGATGGTGCAGGCGAAGGCGGGGCCCCGTCGGCTTCTAGCATCCTGCGTTCTGCCCGTGCAGCGCAGATGTCGATGCATCAGGTTTTTCAGGGTAAGATCCGAAGATCCGGTCAAACGGTGCCATATCGATTTGAGATGGACGGGCCGATTTTTCGTTATGAATTTCCGTCTATTTCCGACAGTGGACCGCGATCAGTTACGGTACGGTTTGGAATGTTTGATGCGACGCTTGAGGTTCGCGATGCGGTCGGAAATCGATTGCCTGTGAAGTTTCAGGATGAAGTGCAGGGCATGGGGGTAAGTTATGAGGATTTGGCGCTGAGATTTCTTGCATGGCCGGATGCGACGCTGGAGGGGTCGGATACGGTGATGCTTTCCAAGTGCTGGAAGCTTCGGGTGAAAAGCCCCAAGGGAAGTTCCTCGGCATATCGTGAGGTGGTGATGTGGGTGAGCGATGCCGAGGGCGCATTTCTCAAAAGTGAGGCGTACGGCGAAAATGGGGTGCTTTTGCGCCGACTCACGGTTCGCTCGCTTCAAACGATTGGTCAATCGACGGCGCTAAAACAGCTCCGTGCGGAATCGCCTTCCCTAGGGGGCGATCCCTCGTATTTGGATGTTGATGGGGACCGGATTGTAAGACCGCCCAAATAAGACGCTGTGGGCTTGGTTGGAGAGTTAGGGTTTTTCCTCGAGCCAGATATTACGGAAATAAACGGGATTGCCGTGGTTTTGAAGGAGGATGGGGCCGGGTTCTGAGCTTTCTTTGAGGCCGGCGCCTGGGGTGGGTTCAGGAGCTTCCACATGGTCCTGAACGAGCACGTCATTGAAGCGCAGAGTGATTACGGCGTTCTTCTTTTTATTGCCGGCATCGTCGAATTGGGCCGCTTCAAAATCGATGTCGTATGTCTGCCAAGACAGTGGAGGCAGGCACATATTCACCATGGGCTTTGCGATTTTGTAGATCGAGCCTGCTTCGTTAATCGCTCCCTCGAGACCGTAAGAGTCGAGGACTTGACACTCGTAGCGATTTTGGAGGTAGACACCGCTGTTACCGCGTGACTGCCCTCGAGATTCAGGCATGAAAGGGGTTCTGAATTCCAAATGCAGATGGAAGTTTCGAAAGGTCTTCTTTGTTTTGGTTCCTCCTGCGAGGAGCTTCCGATCGTCCATGACGCCCTTCTCCCATTGGTCTGCAGAGGTTCCGTCAAAGAGGATCACTGCATCTTTGGGGGGCGGCATGAGGAGGGTCCTCGATCTTCGGGTGACCTTTCTCAGAACGAATGAATTGCCCTCTGCGTTTTTCGCAGAGAGTTCTGCGTTTTCGATAGAGCCGGTCCAACCATCTCCTGTCAGGGTGACCTTTCCATCCGTAGTTTTGGCACGCACCTCACTCTTTTTTTCAGCCTCCACGGAGCTTCCTGCGAATCCACCTTTCCAACCGATAATCCTAAAGTTTCCACCGCCTTCAGCGATGACTTGGGCCGACATGTTTTCACCGATGTAGTCGCCTTGAATTGAAAAGTCGGCCCCGGCCTTTTCAGGATCCAGCAGCGTGAGCGGCCCTTTTTGAGGTTCCTCAGCCACTCCAGTTGGATGAAGCGAAAGTGACGAAAGCAGACCGAGGGTGAACAGCAGAGAACGATGAGGTTTCATGATTTTTGACGAACGCGAAGCGGCGTGAATTCAAGGTGAAAAATTTAGAGGGAAATAAGAGCGTCTTCAATCTTTGGACATTAGCGGGGAAGCAGTTCGTAACGCTCGGAGATGGCTCTATTTTTTCGCGAGGCATTCTCGTCCGCTGGCAGATACGCACGGACGTATTCGACGACCGCATGCTTCGCATCTACTCGAACGCGAAGGTGGCCGGAGCTTCCTTGAATGGTTCCCGTTTTGTAACCGTAATCCGAGGCGCTGCGCGTATTGTCGTATCTGGCATAACCCGGTTGCGGAACCTCTTGGTAGACGACTCCGTCGAGCTCCTGTTTGACGTAGAGATGATCGTGACCGTGGAAGACGGCATTGACGTGATTTTGGACGAGCAGATTGTGGATGGGAGTAGGCCATCCGAGACGCTTGGATTTGAACACATCAGTGCCTTCGGGTTCATGGCCACCCCACTCGTAAAGCGTAGCGGCCTCGGCGCCGCCCCGCGCTTCGCGTCCGATGCCTCCGACGAGGTGGTGAAGAAAGACGAAACGAAATTTCGCGCGACTTTTAGAGAGGGTGGCGGCAAGCCAATCGTATTGTTCACGACCGAGTGTTCTGGACCAGTTGTCGTCTCCGCCGCGCTGCCGAGTCGTGAACCAGAAGGGATCAAGGACGATGAAGAGAGCGTCACCCCATTCCCAAGCGTAGTAGTTTTGAAGCAATCCTGCCTGCGGATCTGGCGTTGCGTTTCCGGTATAGAATCCATCAGGGATTGGATTTGAAAAATACCGTTTCCGTTGGTGGTTTGCCCACACAGCCAGGTTTGTTTGGGTTCCATCCAGCCAGCGTCCCGCTTCTGCGTCGTGATTGCCGAGAACCAAAAATAGGGGGGCGCTATGGGCGATCTGACCGAAGTAAAAACGCTGCGCCAGATACTGGGAGGCAGCTGTTTCGCGGCCTCGATGCTTATCCGTCATGAAGGTGTCGCCGAGATCGATGAAGAAGTCTGGTTGATCGGCGAGCGCGTTTGCGAGGCATCGCTGGTACAACGATAAGTCCGTATTGTAGTCGAGGTGAGGATCCGCCTGCATCGAGAAGGTGAAGCTGGATCCCGGTGCCCGCTGAGTGGAAAAAGTTCGAGGCGGTTCGGTCTGCCACTCCGCATTTTTTGTCGCACGCGTTTTCAGCTGATAAGTGTAACGAGTGTCTGATTGCAGTTCCGTCAATGGGATCTGAGTCGGTTCGCCTGCCTTCAACACGAAAGGCATGGTTTGGGTGGTTCCCCTGGGGCCCTGCTGCGGGGAAAAGTCGATGACAGCCTCCGAGTCCGCGGCAGAAAGGATGCTGACTAGTACCGAATCACGGGTGGGACGGCCAAGGATCACATCAAGCGAATGTGGAGGGATCTCTGTTTTAAAGAGGAACCGCACGTCGTCGACGGGAGCCTCTTCCGGCCTCGGGCCGCCTGCGTCCTTGCGTGCGGCTCCTTGACCTTTGGGTTTATCTTGGCCCAATAGCGTGGCTGTTCCGAGGGCGGTCAGGAGGAATATGAGGGTTGGGGAGGACTTCATTTTGCTTCTCCTTTTTCTTTCTTGTTTGGTCCCTTTTTTGGAACGGGAGCCGGCGCGTTGGGATCAAAGTTAGGATTCGGGGTTGGAAGCTGTGCACGGACCAACTGGAGGTACTCGGTCAGTCTGCGATCGAGTTCGGCAGCTCGCTCTGGACGCTCTTTGGCGAGATCTCTTTTTTCGCCTCGATCTGAGGAGAGGTCAAAGAGGTGCAAGGCTCCGGTAGTGTAGGTGCGAATGAGTTTATCCGTTCCGAGGATGATGGAAGAGGCGGGGCCTTGCTCGTCTTTGTCGTAGTGGGGAAAGTGCACGACAAATTCCTCCCGAGGTCTCTTTACGGAAGCCGCGGGGTTACCAGCGAGGAGGGGCGCAAGGTTTCCTCCTTCAAGTGCCTTTGGTAACGCGTCGTGAATCCCGGCAAAGGATGCGATGGTTGGGAAAAGATCGACCGTGCTGGCCAAGGTGTGGGAGCAGAAGCCTCCTTTTACGGTTGGTCCGCGGATGATGAGGGGGACGCGAATGCCGCCTTCCCAGACCGTTCCCTTTCCATTGGCGAGAGGGAGATTTGTATTGTGACCTTTGCTGCCGTGATCGGCGGTGTAGATCACAAATGTCTTGGAGCCAATTCCAAGGCTTTCCAATTTTGATAGCAGTGCCCCGACGGAGGCGTCCATGTCCTCACT
>CANFNA010000181.1 GCA_947448395.1 Chthoniobacteraceae bacterium | reverse complement strand
CCTCTGTCGTCACTTCCGCTCGGTTCTCCGGAACCAAACACACCTCGTCCGGCTTCACTCGCAGAGCAATCTCAAGAATCTCCGGCGTATTGCCCATTTCCAGATTCAGTCGCGTCTGCAGCTTCTCTCGAAGCCGGAAAACATCCGCATCCTGAATATGACGCCGATCCGCCCTCAGATGGACCGTGATCCCGTGCGCACCCGCTCGCTCACAGGCAGAAGCCGCCTCTAAGATGTCCGGTTCACAATTATGCGCATTGAGCATGCCCGGATAACGCGCCTGCCGAATCGTTGCCACGTGATCAATATTGACTCCCAGTTTCAGCATCTTCGTTTGCTCCTTCCTCGACTCCAAAAAGCGAAGCCTGTTCGGATTAGCCTCTAATGTTTAAAGTGACGCACCCCAGTGCAGATCATCGCCACGTTCCGCTCATTGGCTGCCGCAATCACTTCCTCATCGCGCACAGACCCTCCCGGCTGAATCGCGCACGTTGCGCCCGCTTCCGCCGCTGCCACTAGTCCGTCAGCAAAAGGAAAGAATGCATCACTCCCCACAGCACTCCCTTTCAGCGATAATCCCGCATCCTTCGCCTTCCAAATTGCAATCCGCGACGCATCCACCCTCGACATCTGACCCGCACCAATCCCCAGCGTCCGATCCGAGCCCGTATACACAATCGCGTTGCTCTTCACGTGCTTCACCACCCTCCACGCAAATAGCATCGATCGAAGCTCATCGGCCGTGGGCACGCGCTTCGAAACCACCTTCGACTTCAAGTCCCCATCCAACTCCGGCGATAAATCCCGACTCTGTACCAACACCCCGCCCACCACCGAACGCATCACCAAATCCTCCGCCGCATTCGCAGAACGAACCGGCCCCAACTTTCTCATTAAACGCAGGTTCTTCTTCTTCTGAAGCAAGGCACGCGCATCCGGATCAAAATCCGGCGCAATAATCACCTCACTGAAAATCTCGCTAATCGCACGTGCCAAA
This sequence comes from Chthoniobacteraceae bacterium, assembly GCA_947448395.1. Taxonomy (GTDB): domain Bacteria; phylum Verrucomicrobiota; class Verrucomicrobiia; order Chthoniobacterales; family Chthoniobacteraceae; genus Chth-196. The sequence goes on along the minus strand of CANFNA010000181.1, from coordinate 5,099 downwards.
GGCTCCGTCAGAACCCGGTTCGTGATGATAATCCCACCAAAAGGCGCCTGCTTGTCCGTCGCAAAAGCCTTGTCCCAAGCCTCCCGAAGATCCTCGTCGGATCCCACTCCACAGGGATTGGTGTGCTTGAGAATCGCCACCGTCGCTTCACCAAACTCTTCAATCAACTCAGCGGCGGCTGAGATATCGAGGATGTTATTGTAGGAAAGATCCTTGCCGTGGAGCTTCTGAAAGTGCTCCTCAAAACCACCGTAAAGAGCCGCCGTCTGATGCGGGTTTTCTCCGTAACGCAACCGCGCTTCGCAAGGCAGGCACACCGAAAGCGAACTCGTCGCCTCCTGCTCCTTGTTCAGATAATTCGCAATCGCCCCGTCATACTTGGACGTCGTCACAAAAACTTTGATCCCTAGCCGCTCGCGCAGCTTCAACGTGGTTGCCCCCTCATTCGTCCTCATGTTCTCCAAAACATCCCCGTAGTCCGCCGGATCCACGACCACCGTCACCGATCGATAATTCTTAGCGGCCGAACGCAACATCGAAGGTCCGCCTATGTCGATGTTCTCAATCGCCTCTTCCAAGCTCACTCCCGGCTTCGCAATCGTTGCCTCAAAGGGATAAAGATTCACCACCACCAAATCGATCGGCAAAATCCCGTTCTGCTCTGCCTGCGCCTGATGTTCCGGATTGTCCCGCACATACAGCAACCCTCCGTGCACCTTCGGATGCAGCGTCTTCACTCGACCATCCAAAATCTCAGGAGACCCCGTAAACGCAGAAATCTCCGTCGTAGGAACTCCATTTTTATGGAGCAATGCCGAAGTCCCTCCGGTGGATAGGATCTGCACCCCCATGGCCACCAACTCCCTTGCGAATTCAACCAAACCGGATTTATCCGAGACCGAGATCAGTGCCCTCTGAATTTTCATGTCCCCCCAGCTTAGGAAACCATCCCAAGGAGGGTCAAGGAGTGCCCAACCCATCTCGACAATTCCTAACCCCGCCCAGTGATAATCTCCATCCCCCCCACTTCCTTACCCCTTAAATTCCAACTGCTCACGGCACACCTCCAGTTCAATCAAATCCCCATAACTCAATCCCGAAACAAACGGCATCAACAACTCCAGCACATCACTCTGTTGGAAGTGAGTCGGCTTCGTCTCAGGATGCGGATAATAAATCAACCCCGCCACTGGCCCTTCGCCCTCCCTCCTGAAACAAACATCGAAAAACGAAAAATCCTCAGCCGGCTCCGTGGGATGCCACGCCAATCCCCGAAATTCCAAGCGCGCTCGCACAGGACAAACCTGCAGCGGCGCCACACTCACATTCAAGGTTCCTGAATGGTACCCGCGCAGGTCCAGACCTCTGGATAAAAACGCCGCCGCCTGCATCCGGATCGTTCCCCCGGGAAAAAGCGGATTCCCATTAAGTCCCGACGCGACACGGTGCCCCTGCACAATCCTAGCCCAAACCCGTTGCGGTTTTTTGATCCACATGATCGTGTCTGATTTTTGTTAAAAGAGTCCCTCTCGCTTCCCCCCATCCGCACAAAAACAGTCTCCAAACACAGCGCAAGCCTCTTCACAACCCTCTCTGCCTTTCTTACTGCCCCTCCATCGCAACAAGCATCCGACGTACATACGCCGTCCCCTTCCTCGGCTCCAACAACATACGACTCATCGCCATCGATCCCCATTCAAGAATCTCAACCGTAACCTCCCGCACCCCCCAAGCCCGCGTCATGGGCTCATTCGGCAGATACAAGTCGATCGTTTTTCTCCCCACCAAAGCGCTTCCATAGTCCTCCACCACATAAACCCGGCCCGTTTCTTTGACCCGAAAACGCGTCCCAACCGGAATCCAACTCCAATCCGTGGCTGCAGACGACACCTCCCCTCCAAAACGCAACCGCGTTCCCAACGCGTTATGCGCTCCACCAGGTTCAGTGTGCGTATAGGCAGTTGTTCTCGCGATAAACGTCCTCGCCGGACGCATCGAAGCCGAAGCTTTCCCTCCCTCCTTCTGCAAATTGACGCATCCCACCCCCAAGACTCCCCACAGCCCAACCACAAGCGCACTCAACCAAAGACGCCCCAATCTGACCCGCAATTCACACACTTCCGATTGGATTACTTGGTGGATTACTTGGCTTTACGTGCCGCCTTCTTCGAAGACACCTGCTTTTTAGACGATCCAATCCCACTCTTCTCTGCCTCCGAGGCCCTCTGCGCACGCACCCTAACCTTATCCTTCAACACCGTCTTCCGCTTCCGTAATTGCCGACACAATTTGTCCACCGCCTTTTCCAAGGCGATATACAGATCCTCGGCGCTCTGCTCCGCGTGAAGATCCGGCCCACGAATCGCAAGATGGATCTTCACCGTGTATCGATCCGCCGGCTTGGCCACGTCATCGTGCAGCAGCACCACGTGAGCCCCAACAATTTCCGTCCCAAGGTCCTCTACAAGCGACACCTGTGCAGCCGCAGCCTGATGAATCGCTGCCGTTAAACGAAGGTGCCGAGGAGTAATGTGAATCTGCATTCCTGTTCCTTAGCCTGCTCCTCGAGGAACGGCAACCTCAGCCCCATCCAACCCGCATCTATAAAAACCCTCATTTCCCCCAATCCATTTGAACCTTTCATCCGCAGTGATTGTCAAATGACGCATCCTACTTCACCCATGAAACGACTCGCAACCGCACGCTCTGGAGACTGGAGCGCCCTAGACGCCTACATGAAGGATGTCTCTCAGTTTCCCATTCTCTCCGATGAGGAAATCACCACACTGACCGAAAAAACATCTGAAGGCGATTTGGATGCCCAAGAACAATTGGTTCGCTCCCACCTCCGGCTCGTGGTCAAAATAGCCCACCAATACGCAGGGTTCGGGCTGCCCTTGGCCGACCTCATTTCGGAGGGAAATCTCGGCCTCCTCCGCGCCGCGGAACTCTACAACCCTAAATTCGGCACCCGATTTTTCACCTACGCCTCGGTGTGGATTAAACAGCGTATTCATCGAGCCATCACCTCTCAGGCGCGCGCTGTGAGAATCCCCGTTTGGCGCTCCCAACGCCTCAGAAAATTAATGCGCATCCACGACGAGTTATCGTCCCAATTGGGGCGCACCGCCAGCCAGGAAGAGTTAGCCGAACGCCTCGGCCTCTCCACCGAGGCGCTCGGAGATCTTCAAAACGATCGGATCGAGGTCGTCTCTCTGGATGCTCCTGCGCACCCCCTCTCTTCCAACCAAGAGACCGATGCCACAGGGCTCGGCGAGCTGCTGCGGGACGAAGGGGCCCCAGACCCAGGCGCGCGCCTGCGCACCGAAGAACTCCAAGACGAACTCCTCGCCTGTCTGGCTGAACTCGACGACCGTGAACTGCAGGTCATCTCGCACAAGTTTGGATTGCAGGTGCCGGCGCCGGTTTCTTTTCGAGAAATTGGCCGCCGAATGGGCGTCAGCCACGAATGGGTGCGGCGGATTGCGGAACTCGCCCTCGTCAAAATCCGCAGGGCCTTTGCGGAGTCAAGCCGCTGGACCAAAAAAGAGAGGGAGGCACGTTCTTCCAAAACCCTCCAGCGGGTGGACTCACTCGGCTCGACAGGCCTGATAGCGACCCCGCAGACCACCTCGTAATCCCCAAAAGCGCGCGCCCAAAAAACTCAGGACCATCAAAAACCTTTTACCGACACTTCCATTGGACCGCGCCAGTCAAAGTTCGCTTCAACCGATCTCTTCCTACGAGACTTTGAGCCCCCCCTCTTCCACCGTTTTCGCTTAATTCTTTCCTTTCACCTCCTAACTAAAATCCCACCAAGGCGGACCCTGCCCCTGACTGCATCCCATCCCCAGAGACGCCCAGGCGCCAGCACACCCCGGATTAAGTTAAACAAACCGTCCGTGTCTCACGCCTTATGAGCTGGTCTTTTCGTATCGCCCGCGTTTTTGGAATCGAACTCCGCGTTCACGCCACTTTTCTCCTCCTGTTGCTTTGGATTGGTGGCTCTCAGGCCATTCATGGAGGCCTGGCAAACGCACTCGGTGGTGTGCTCATCGTGCTTTTGGTCTTTGGATGCGTTGTCCTTCACGAACTTGGACATGCCCTTGCCGCCCGACGGTTTGGCATTCGAACGCCGGATATCACGCTTTTGCCCATCGGTGGAGTAGCACATCTAGAAAGAATCCCAGAAAATCCCCGGGAAGAATTGGTGGTAGCCGCTGCAGGCCCCGCGGTCAGCGCGGTTCTCAGTGCGCTATTCTGGTCTGCATCCGGTTTTTCGACACTCCGTTGGGATCGTCAAGGCGAGGGAGACTCATGGGGAATCGCCTCACCCAACTCCCTGATGACCTATTTGACTTCCATCAATCTCGGGCTGGTGTTGTTTAACCTGCTGCCGGCCTTTCCCATGGACGGAGGACGCATTCTCCGCGCCTGCCTGAGCTTTCGCATGGGCCGTCCAGAGGCCACTCGACTCGCTGCCAAAATCGGACAAGTCCTCGCTGTGGGGCTAGGGGTTGCCGGATTAATGCTCCCAGCTCCCGTCCTCGTTCTCATAGCTTTCTTCGTCTATTTCGGCGCCGCCAACGAAGCCGCAAGTTCAGAATTACTCACCGCATCACGCGGACTGCGGGTGCGTGACGCAATGATCACCTCGTTCGGACACCTTTCGCCCCTTTGTAAACTCGGAGACGCCGCAGGGCTGCTACAACACTCATCCCAACACGACATCCCGCTGTGCGCCGACACGGGCGAATTTTTTGGTCTACTTACCCGCAGCTCCTTGATCCTTGGGCTGCAACAATCCGGACCAGATGCCCCAGCGCTTTCTTACGCCAAAACAGATCTTCCCGCCGTAATTCCAGAACTCCTTTTTTCAGAGGCATTCCAGCTCATGCAACAGCACCAAACGCCAACCCTGCCAGTGATCGACCAAAAAAAACGGTTGGTCGGACTTTTCTCCCAGGAAAAAGTGGGGGAGTTGCTCTTGCTCGAAAGTGCGAAAAAAGCCCATCACTAAGCAGCCCAATGACAGCGTCAAAGAAGTCCCCAACTTCTCGAAGAGCTCGCGATCTATGATGACCACCAAAATCAAGGAT
>CANFNA010000180.1 GCA_947448395.1 Chthoniobacteraceae bacterium | reverse complement strand
TCTGTTTTTGATGAAGACGATTGATCGGTATGTGGGCGGGCAGTTGTTGTTTGCGACGCTGACAGGGGTGATCGTTTTGAGCGTGGTGCTTGTCTTGGCGAACGCCTTCAAACAGTTGTTCGAGCTGTTTTTGAATCACAACACGCCCGCCGAACTGATTTTCACTTTTCTCGGTTATATTTTACCTTTCTCGATGACCTTCACGATTCCGTGGGGGTTTCTGACTGGGGTGCTGCTGGTGTTCGGGAGGATGTCCGCTGAGCATGAAATCACTGCGTTGCGAGCCAGCGGCGTGAGTATTATGAGGGTTTGCCGGATGGTATTTGTTCTCGCGGCGTTGTGTGTGGGCGTTTGCTCGTGGATTTCCGTGGAATTTGTGCCGAAGGCGCAGACGCGAATGAAGCAGGCTTTTTTCAACTTAGCCACGACGCGGCCGCTTGCGATGTTTCCCAGCGACAAGGTAATCGACGAGTTTCCAGGGTTTAAAATTTACGTGGCTAGTGTGTCTGGATCGACGCTTCAGAATGCGTTGGTGTTTGAGATGAAGAAGGATGGGACGCCTGCGAGTGTGTCTTTTGCGAAGGAGATCAATCTCCGAGTCGATGGGATTTCCGACTCTTCCCTCACCACTTCTCCAAAGCTTCGTTTGGTGATGGATGAGGTTCGGTTTCTTGGGCGGGAGCCGTTGCGTGCCAACCAAGATGGGCCGCCGTTTTCTCTGGACGCTCCTGAGTGGCGCATGAGGCAACACCCGGTATCAATCTCTTTGGACCAGCTCTATCGAAAGAGTCACACCAATCGGCCCCTCAGCAGTTTGACTGTGTTTGAGATTCGTGAGCGCATTGAAAGCAAGACTCAGGAGTTGATCCAATCAACCAAAGATGGGGTGTCGCAGGGGGGGCGCCGGGTCAAGGATCTTGCGGCCGACATCAGCGAGTTGAAGTGGGAGAGAAACGGTCGATTCTCGTTGGCCTGGGCATCCTTGGCCTTTGGAATGATTGCCATTCCGTTGGCGATAACGGCGCAACGCAAGGAAACGGCCGCCGGATTTTTGATGAGTCTCTCCGTGGCGTTCACTTACTTCTTCCTAACGCTGATTGTAAAATGGGTGAGTCGAAAGCCGGACTGGCATCCGGAGTGGTTGGTGTTGGTGCCGAACACGTTGTTTTTGCTCTGGGGCGGCATTTTGTTTCGGCGATTGACGAAGCGTTAATCCCTCGGCGGCTTGGTTCCGAGGGCTGTTGTGTGTTGGCCGGAATCACCCAAAGAAAGACCGTTTTATCCAATAAGTCGGAGCGGTGCTGAAACACTGTGGGAAATGCGCTCGCATCTTCTCCCCTCTGTTTTTGGCGTTCATCTCGTCGGACTAGCTTTTCTCTCCGTATGGTTGGAAGAGCCGGTCCGCGCTGCGCAACCACGCGAAAAGACTCCGAATATCATTGTGATTCTGGGCGACGACGTTGGCTACGGAGATCTCTCGTGTTACGGAGCGAAGGCAGTCCAGACTCCGAACATTGATCGGTTGGCCAAAGATGGCCTGCGGTTCACGAGTGGGTATTGCACCGCGTCCACTTGCACGCCTTCACGCTACTCACTGATGACGGGAGAATACGCATTCCGAAAAAAAGGCACCGGTATTCTTCCCGGCGACGCGGCGATGATTATTGAGCCAGGAAGGCAGACGCTTCCGTCGACCCTGCAAAAGGCGGGCTATCGGACTGGAGCGGTTGGAAAATGGCATCTTGGTCTGGGGAGCAAGGAGACGGGGATTGATTGGAATGGAGAGATTCGTCCGGCCCCGTTGGATGTGGGATTTGATTACTCCTTTATCATGGCGGCGACGGGCGATCGTGCCCCCTGCGTTTATGTAGAAAATCGGAAGGTGGTGGGGTTGGTTTCCAATGATCCGATTGAGGTGAACTACAAGGAAGGCTTTCCCGGTGAGATGGACGGGATTCGGGATCGGGATCAGTTGAGGATGAATTGGAGTCATGGACACAACAATGCGGTGGTCAATGGGATTGGTCGGATCGGATTCATGAAGGGCGGAAAGGCGGCTTTATGGAAGGACGAGGACATGGCGGACGTGTTCACCAAGCAGGCTTTGGAGTTTATTCAGCGGGAAAAGGATCGTCCTTTTTTCCTCTATTTCGCGACTCATGACATTCATGTGCCTCGGGTGCCGCATGCTCGTTTTGTGGGCAAGACCTCCATGGGGCCACGTGGGGATGCGATTGTGGAGTTTGACGACTCTGTTGGACGAATTTTGGCGAAGCTCGAAGAACTGAAGCTAGCGGAGGATACGCTGGTTGTTCTCTCCAGCGACAACGGACCTGTTCTCGATGACGGATATCAGGATGATTCCAACGAAAAGCTCGGACAACACCGTCCTGCAGGTCCCCTGCGCGCTGGTAAAAGCAGTCTTTTTGAGGGAGGGACTCGCGTGCCTTTTATTGCACGCTGGCCAAAGCGGATTCGTCCCGGGCTGTCTGGAGCGATTGTTTCCCAAATTGATTTCTGCGCGAGTTTTGCCGCGCTGACGGGTCAGCCAACCGATCCTGTTGCGATGCTTGATAGCCAGAACGTGCTACCCGCTCTCCTTGGTGAATCCGCGGTTGGGCGGAGTCATGTGGTGGAACATTCCGGTCGAGTCGCGCTCCGGCAGGGAAGCTGGAAGTTCATCCCACCTGGAATGGTGACGGATCATCTCGGACCGAGGGTTGCATTGCAGGTTCCTGCCCCGGGATGGCTGTTTAATTTGGAGAGCGATTTAGGCGAGACAACGGATGTTGCGGCGCAAAATCCTGAGAAAACAAAGGAACTCGAGGCTCAATTGATGGCGGTGATCAGTGCTGGGCCGTCTGCTCTGGAGCCCAATGGCAAAAAGGCCCGTAAATCGGAGTGACCTTGGGTCGGAGATTTTTCGGCAAGGATTCTTAAAACTCCTTGCTGAAGGTCACTCCGGTTTGCCAGTTCCGTCCGGGGCAGGGATAGAGGACCGCATCGCGGAGTCGGGAGCTATAGGTGCCCCACTCGGAGTATTTTCGATCCAGTAGGTTGTTAATCCCGACGTAAATTTTGAGCCATGGACGCGGCTTGTAGGTGAGCCGAGTGTCGGCCACGACGAAGTCGTTGCCTTCCCAATTGCGCATGAGGTTATCCCAGTCGCTAATGGCGTAACGGTGGTGGCTCGAACGTCCGCGCAGATCGAGTTCGATTTGCTCGATAGGCGACCAGCAAGCGCCCGCTTGAGCGCTGTGACGGGCCGCCATGGGGACCTCCTTTCCGTCGTACCGTCCACCCTGCAATCTGGAATTTAGCAAGGTGTAGTTGGCATAAAGGTGAAGGCCCTTGAGAGGGTCTGCGGTCATGGAAAACTCGAGGCCCGACCTTTGTGTCTTTGGATAGTTCGAGTTGGATCCGAAAGGCCCTGCATTAGGATCGTAGAAAATCTCGTCACGGGTATTAATGTGAAACGCCGTCATGCCTGCGCTGAAGAATCGGCAGAATTCGTGTTGTACGCCGAGTTGAGATTGCAACGACGTTTGAGGGGGAAGAATCGGATTGCCTGCCTGTTCTCCGGTGAGGAGCATATTGCGAAAGGACCGGTCTACATTCACGAAAACCTTGCTGCGAGGCGCGTACGGAAAGGTGAGGCCCAGCTTTCCCGCATGGATCATGAATGCCCGATTTTCCGGTCCTGACGCATAATCGTAGCCAATACGGTCGAACCGGTAGCCAGCGTCTAGAAAAAGACGCTGGGGGATGAGGGTGATTTGGTCGCTAAAATAGCCGCCTGTTTCATCGCGAGAGATCGTTTCGGGATAATTGGGATCCTCGATGGGGGAGCGGGTTGTGCGGGTATAGTCGACGCCAACTTTAAGTTTGTGTTCCAGCGGTCCTGTATCGAATGCGGTGTCCCAACTGGGCTTTAATCCCAGTTCGCGAACTCTCCAACGGTTTGTTTGGCTCCAAGTGGGATCGCTGAAGAAGGAGGTGTATTTGGTTTCTGAATATTGAACTGAGAGTTCTAATTTGGAGGTCTCATTCAAGCGAAGTTGTGGGGTGGCTTGGAGGAAGAATCCCTCGGTGTCAGCCGAATTAAGAGGCGTGAGAGTGGAGCGTCTGTCTGCGCCACGCAGGATGTAGCCAGGCATGCCGTAGTGATCCTCTTTAAGGCCAACGCTACCGGTGAGTGAAAGCGGTGATGTTTCTTGGAGGCTGAGATCTAAACCGCTGGTTTTATTTCGAAACACGTTATTGGTCCGATAACCCTCAGAGTCCGAGTATCCCGATCGGAGCGTGTACCGGAGGGAGTTTGCGCGACCGGAGAGGCTGAGGGACTGGCTGAATGAGTTGTAGCTGCCGACCGTTGTCTCGGACGAGAGGGTTGTTTTTTCGGCTCCGGGCTTTGTGAGAATGTTGATGACGCCGCCGACTGCTTTATCTCCGTAAAGGACGCTTCCTCCGCCTCGGATAATTTCGATGCGATCGACTTGATTGAGAGGGATGGCTGTCCAGTCTACATCGGCAATGTCGTTGCTGTTGATTCTTCGACCGTTGACGAGAACGAGTGTGTTATTTGTGGCGGTTTCGCCAAAGCCGCGGATGTCAACGGCACTGGCGCGTCCGCTTCCGGAGAGATCCGCGACGACGACTCCCGTCTGGTTCCGGAGAAGATCCGGAATGGTGCGCCCCGGAGAATTCAAAATCTCGTGTGCTCCGAGAATCGTGATGCTGGCGGGGATGGTCATCGATTCGCGTTGAGCGCGGTTAGCGGTGATGACGATCTCCGGAGCGAGATCTTGGAAATCCGAGGAGGCCTGGATTTTGAGGATGGCAGGGAGGCATGCGATTAAGGCGCAAGCCCATGAGAATCGGTAGGGCGGCAGGGTACGCCACCCTTTCGAGGATCGAAGGGAGTGATTTTTCAAGGGATGTGGTTGGTTCTGATTGAGAGACCAAAACCACGGTACGGACGAGGGACTCAGATGAGGTTCTGAGTTGCTTGGAGCACGGCAGGGAGTGGATCTCTCATCGCTTCTTTTTTGCGAAGAAGTTTTGGCACGCCGATCCGCCTACGCGGCGGCGCGAATGAGAAACAGATCGGGGAAATGTTCTGACTCCTGGCTTACGGCCTTTCGGCACACCTTCTTCCCGCCTTCACCAAGAGCAGTGCTCTCGATTGGCATTTGGGAAGTCGTATCCAGTTACAGCAGCGCAACTGTCCCCGGTTTTCACGGGGTTCTTTCCATCGAACTATATTCGTGGGACTGACAAAGAGCGGGCGGACTTCAACCGTTGGAGCACTGGGGAGTCAAGAGAGCATTTCTTTGACGACGTGGCCTTCGACGTCGGTGAGGCGGTAGTCCCGGCCAGCGTGGCGATAGGTAAGCTAGCTTCACGTGGTCGAACCCGAGGAGATGTAGGATGGTGGCGTGGAAGTCGTGGACATGAACGGGATCCACGGTGGCCTTCATTCCGTATTCGTCGGTGGCGCCGTGGACGATGACGGGTTTTACGCCTGCGCCTGCGAGCCAAGAACTGAAGGGCCTGTTTTTTTGAGTGGGTTTAGCTTCCTGACAATCTTTTCTGGTCCGTTGTGGATTTAGTGCTGTGAGGGGTTACTGGGCCAGTTGAATTCTGGTTAGGGAGTCTCGGTTGGGAGGAATCCAACGGAGCCACTGGAGGGCAAGGCTCAGAAGGCGTGAAATTCAGGTTGAGGCTCATGGCCAAGTGGGGTTAGTAAGGATGAGTTGATTTTGTGAAACGGAAGGGTGGCTGAGCCCGGTTTAAAGCACTCGACTCGAAATCGAACGTTGGAGAAATCTGACCGCGGGTTCGAATCCCGCCCCTTCCGCCATTTTTCCCAATTCTGCGACATTCGCGGATACAGCTCTGAATAAGAGATTTAAGGGCACTTCGCAGAAACGGGCGGCCGCGGGTCCCCGAGTAAGGGCAGGCGCAGTATGTGATCCTCACTGCTGGGCCAATTGTCTGTTGCGACGCCTTTGGAGGAATGCTTTTGTTAGCGATCCGTCCCTCCTAAAGGTATCCCCTCCCAAAAGCACCGTCGCTCACCAATTACAGACAAGAGACCGAGTCGCCCTTTTCCAAATGCGCGGCACCTCACCGCCATGGCAAACCATCGTTATAGGC
>CANFNA010000179.1 GCA_947448395.1 Chthoniobacteraceae bacterium | reverse complement strand
CCAAAGTTGCCCGCCTCAACTCGGCACCGCGAGATCCGTCTTTCTTAGGCGGGAGTCAAATCGATCCCAAGAAATTGCCAGGGATTGTGTTGGATGATACAGACGCAAAACTCATCGGAAATTGGAAGCGTTCCATTTTCACGAAGAAACACGTCGGAGACGCCTATCTCAGCGATGATAACTCGGGCAAAGGAGAGAAAACCGCCACCTTCACCCCTAAAATCCCAGAAACCGGCCGGTTTGAAGTGCGCTTCGCCTACACCGCGCTCGAGAACCGAGCGAAGGAAGTTCGCGTGACCGTCTTCCATGCGGACGGAGAAGAAACTGTCTACATAGACCAAACCGAAGAGCCCTCCGTAGATGGCTACTTCACCTCGCTCGGAACCTTTCGTTTTGAGAAGGATGGCGCTGGTTACATCCTTGTCAGTAACAGCGGCACCTCTGGATATGTCGTCGTAGACGCAGTGCAATTGATCCCAGATGCACTCCCAGCCACCACATCCAAACCCACCACAAACACCACCACCGATTCAAACGCCTCTTCTCTAAACAAGGAGAAAGGTGCTCTCCCAGAGGACGCATCTAAAGCCGCTCTCAAACAGGCTCGAGACGAACTCGCGGCGCTAAATAAGCATCTTAAGGAATTGGAAAAAAAAGCCCCGCGAAGATCCGTGGCAATGGTCGTTAAAGATAGTGTGGAGATTGCGGATACAGAAATCCGAGTCCGCGGAATCGCCAGACAAAAAGGCGCCCCTGTCCCGCGCGGCTTTTTACGCGCCGCGCTATTGAATGACTCCGAAGCTCCCTCAATTCCCAAAAAACAAAGCGGTAGAAAGGAATTGGCCGAATGGCTCACCTCTAACTCCAATCCACTAACCGCAAAAGTCCTCGTGAACAGAGTCTGGGCATGGCTCTTCGGAAAAGGAATCGTGCCCACAACTGAAAACTTTGGCACGACTGGAGAACCTCCCTCGCATCCCGAACTGCTCGATGATCTCGCCCGTCGGTTTATGAGCGAAGGCTGGAGTCTGAGGAAACTCGTCCGAGAAATCGTTACCTCACATGCGTGGCGATTAGAAGCCCTCCCGCCTCCGGAATCAGATCCCACAAACTCGCTTTTATCCTGCTATCCCGTGAGGAGACTCGATGCTGACCAAATGCGCGATGCCATGCTGCAGGCGGGCGGGCGCCTCCAACGCAACTTCGGCGGCGCCAATATAGAGGGTGCGATCGACATCGACGCGAACGATTCCGGCGCCGCGAAAATCGAATACAACTACGCATTCAAAGACGTCCGCCGCAGCGTTTACACCCCTGCGTTCCGGAATCGTCGTCACGAGCTTTTCGAAGCCTTCGATTTCGGAGACATCAACAATAGCATTGGAATGCGCGAATCCAGCACAGTAGCACCTCAGGCCCTTTTCTTCCTCAACAGCGCCTTCGCGGGAGAGCAAGCCAAGGCCGCTGGAGCGCGTTTTGCCCAAATGAAGGCAGACCCAGAGAAAACGATACAGCGCATGACTCGCGAGATTCTCGCCAGAAACCCAAGCACTGACGAACTCTCAACACTTGTTTCTATTTTCGCTCACGGCTCCCCAGACGAACCACGCGAAGACGGCCTTGCCCGAGTGGCGCACGCCCTCTTCGCATGCGTCGATTTCCGATATCTTCGATAAATCATCCATCCGAAATCCCCATGAACCCATTCGAGAAAATTAAAGGTCCACGCCTTATCGACCGACGGGAGGCTCTCTCCAAAATCGGTTGCGGCTTCGGAGCGCTAGCAGCGTTCGGCCTCGGCGCCTCCAATGGACATGCGGCCAAAACCGAAAATCCTCTCGAACCAAAATTGGGAGTCGTCGCTCCTCGCGCCAAGCGGATCATCTTCCTCTTCATGCAAGGCGGCGTCAGTCACGTGGACAGCTTCGACTACAAACCACGGCTCGTAGCCGACAATGGCAGGCTGCTCGACTTTGATGACCTTCGCGCGATCGCAAAAACCGGCTCTAGTCCGAAGCAACGCGTCATGGCTCCCATGTGGAATTTCAAACAACGCGGCGAAAGCGGCCTGTGGGTTTCAGATCTGTTCCCAGAAATGGCAAAATACGCCGATGACTTTTGTGTCATCCGTTCCATGCAAACCGAGGGGATTGCGCATGGCCCTGCGACCCTTTTTCTTCACACAGGCTCCACCAATTTTGTGAGACCTTCGATGGGCGCGTGGGTGTCTTACGGACTCGGTACCGAGAACCAAAACCTGCCTGGGTTCGTCACCATCTGCCCTTCGCAAGGAAATGGCGGTCCTCGCAACTATGGCACTGCTTTCCTTCCAGCGTCATTCCAAGGCACAGCGGTCGGACGCGCCGGCCAACCTGCTACCGAAGCCGTTATTCGCAATCTCGCCGCGTCTAATCCCTACGGTGCAGACCCAAGACAACTCGACGCCATCCGTTCACTCAATGCACTTCAATCCAAGGCTGCACCGAAAGGATCGGATATTGAAGCGATGGTGCAGAGCTATGAATTGGCCGGACGCATGCAACTTTCAGCGCCGCTCGCCTTTGATTTAGACTCCGAACCGCAGGCCATCCAAGACCTCTACGGAATCGGAACAAAACAAACGGACCAATTCGGCCGTCAATGCCTCCTCGCGAGGAAACTTGCAGAATCGGGCGTTCGATTTATCCAAGTAAACTACGGCGATAACTCAAACAACCCGTCGTGGGATCAACACTCGAATCTGCAAAAACACGGCGATCACGCTCTAGCCGTGGATCGTCCAATCGCTGGACTCTTGGAAGACCTCAAACAACGCGGCCTTTTGGAGGACACGATTATTTGGTGGGGCGGCGAATTCGGAAGAACGCCTTACGCCGAGAAAAACGGCACTGGTCGCGACCATAACCCCGCAGGCTTTTCCATCTGGCTCGCGGGCGGTGGGTTCAAGTCGGGGTATGTGCATGGAGAAACCGATGAATTCGGACACCACGCCATCTCCGACAAGGTTCACATGCATGACCTGCACGCCACCCTCTTGCATGCTCTCGGCCTCGATCACGAAACGCTCACCTACCGCCACGCCGGACGCGATTACCGCTTAACCGACGTCCATGGACACGTTGTCCACGAGTTGTTCTCCTAAACTCACCAAGTTTTCTTACCTAATCATGTCCCCCATCCTCCGCCTCGCCACCCTCGCAATTCTGCTTCCCCTCACTTCGCAGGCAGAACTCAGCCCCGAACAACTCCAAATTCCGCTCGAACGGATTGATGCGTCTGCAAAAGGACCCGTCATTTTACTCATCGCCGGGGCAGTCTCCAACAAAGCCGGACAGCACGAGTACTTCGCCGGCTGCACTCTTATGGCAAAATGGTTGCGTCAGAATCAAACCGCCCCGGTGCAAGTTGCAGAAGGATGGCCAAAGGACGAAACACTCCTCGAAAAAGCCAAGTCCATCGTGATCTACGCCGACGGCGGCGCAAAACTTCCCTTCCTTGAAGCCTCACGCATGGAAAAGATGGAGGCCGCCATGAAACGCGGCGCAGGCCTAGTACTCCTTCATCAAGCCGTTGATGTGCCCGCATCCCACGCTCAAACCATTGCCTCGTGGCTCGGCGCCGTCTGGCAACCCGACATCGGATCCCGCGGACATTGGGACATGGACTTTTCCAACTTCCCCAAACACCCGATCACTCGCGGTATTGAAGCATTCTCAGCACCTCTGGACGGCTGGCTATTCAACCTCCATTTCCAAAAGGGCGCCGTTCCTCTCGCAACCGGATCCGTTCCTGAAAAATCACGTTCCACCGCAGATTCCAAAGCAAACGCCGGACGCGCGGAGGTCATTGGCTGGGCTTACGAACGGCCCGCTGGAGGACGCAGCTTTGGATTCACAGGGTGCGACTTGCATCGCAACTGGGGCGTCGACGGCCAACGCAAATTTGTGGTGAACGGGATCCTCTGGACCGCAGGCGTCGAGATATCCGAATCCGGGGCCCAAGTTCAAAACGATCCTGCAGACCTCTTGCGCTGGATGGATGTGAAGCCGGCTCCAGCCCCAAAGCCCGTGGCTGGCGCTCCCGCGCAGTAAAACCCCTTTGAGCTTTCCCTCCAAATTTTCCTACAGAGACACCCCGCGCTTCCAAGGGATGAAATCATCCTGACCGAGCGAAACCGCTTTGGGAGTCTCCTCCCCACTGGCGACACGCAGGCTCAACTCCAGAAGATCCCCTCCCAAACTCTCCAAAGACCGCTCCCCGCGAAGAACCGGACCCGCATCAAAATCAATGATGTCGGCCATCCGCTCCGCCAATTCTGTGTTCGTCGCAATCTTCAGTGTTGGACAAATCGGATTTCCAGTCGGAGTTCCAAGGCCAGTCGTAAAGAGAATCAAATTGCACCCAGCCCCAGCCATCGCGGTCGTGCATTCCACATCATTTCCCGGCGCATAAAGCAACGAAACACCTCCACGCTTAGTCACAGGTTCCGCGTAATCCACAACATCTACAATCGGCGCGCTTCCCGCCTTGGTTGCGGCTCCTGCAGACTTGATAGCATCCGTAATCAAACCGTCTCGAATATTTCCCGGACTCGGGTTCATATCAAATCCGCTGCCACATGCACGCGCCGCAGAATCGTAATGCGCCATCCATTCCGCAAAACGAACCGCCAACTCCGGCGTCACACAGCGTCTGCACAACTCCTGTTCGACTCCACACAACTCCGGAAATTCGCTCAACACACTCGCTCCACCCACTGCACACAACAGATCCGAAAGCTTTCCCACGACCGGGTTCGCACTGATTCCCGAAAATCCATCGCTTCCTCCGCATTTCACTCCCACAATCAAATCGCTGATCGGACATGGCTCGCGCTCGCTTTCATTCGCAGCGGCAACGCCCGCAAAAGTCGCCCGCATCGCGTCTTCAAGAAGATCCCCCTCAGAATGAGCCTTCTGCTGTTCAAAAATCGAAAGCGGCTTCGAAAAACTGGAATTTAGACGCTCCAACTCCCGCTCCAAGTTCGAAACCTGCGTGTGCTGGCAACCTAAACTCAAGACGGTCGCCCCAGCCACATTCGGATGATTGATATAGCCAGCGATCAATCGACAAAGCGCATCAGAGTCTTGACGCGTTCCTCCACAACCAAACGTGTGTTGCAGAAATTTGACGCCCCCTACGTTCTTGAAAAGAGGCTGCGGCCGCGGAAGCGATTCTCCCGCCAACTTGACCGACGCCAACGCAGAAGCGTCCCCAGGCGATTGTTTCCAACGCCCAGCCAACTCTGCAGCAAAGGACTCGTACGGCGAATAACGGTGATACCCGAGCGCTCGATTCAGCGCGCTCTGCATCACCGCGATATTCCGGTTCTCACAAAAAACCAGCGGCACTACTAACCAAAGATTCGCCGTCCCAGAACGTCCATCAGATCGACGGTATCCTGCAAAAGTACGGCCCTTCCATCGATCCACATCCGGAGGCGTCCATGCAAAACCGGCGCTCTCGGCGCGGTATGAATCGGTGTCATGCATCAAATTTTCGGTTCCGAGGAGCGCTCCGGCAGGCACTGGCCCTTTCACTTTTCCCACCGTCACCCCGTACATCGTCACCTTGTCGCCATCAGCAAAATCGCGGGCAGCAAACTTATGCTTGGCTGGTATCGCCTCCCTCAAAGTCCATGAATGGTCTCCGATGGAAACGCTCTGCCCGGACTGCAAAGGGCGCAATGCAACGATCGCGTCGTCGTTGTTGTGAATACGTTGGACTAAAAAACTCATGGAAAAAAAAGGGCTGGAGGTGGTAAATCGGCAAAATCTCGGCGACCAAAACTTTTATGGCGATGGCGCATCTTTCGCGCACCGAAAGCCCGTATGGGACAATCCCGTGTCCGGCGAGGTCTTCTGCCGTGCGCTCGGACGATACCCCTTGCAGTACATGTCACTGCAAAGGAATGAACCACCTCGCCCTACCCGTTTTGCAATACCAGGCTCCGCGGGATCAAAACTACTTTCCGGTCCCTGCGGGTTCTCTCGGGGACTGTGGCTGTAGTAGTCCGGACGATACCAGTCCGCCACCCACTCCCAGACATTGCCCGACATATCATGCAGTCCGAATCCATTGGAAGGATAACTCCCCGCTGGAGCGGTTCCCTTATAGCCGTCTAGCGCCGTGTTTTCCTTCGGGAAAACACCCTG
>CANFNA010000178.1 GCA_947448395.1 Chthoniobacteraceae bacterium | reverse complement strand
CCCCTGGGACGGTTTCGGATGTGCAGATGTTGGAATCTGGGCGGAATAATTTTATGGCAGCGATCCATGCGGATTCGAAGCGGGGCTATGGGTTTGCGTACATGGATTTGAGTACTGGGGAGTTTCGGTTGACCGAGTTGGCCGATGTTCGGGAATTGGGGGATGAACTCGCCAGAGTTCGACCAGCGGAGATTTTGGTGAGTGAAGCAGATGCGGAGCAATTTCGGCATTTGACATGTCTGCTGGAGCGCGATGCCTATGCGTTTTTATACGATCAGGCGTATCACACCCTTTTGAAGACGTTCCGTGTTCAGGCGTTGGATGGATTCGGATGTGAGGATCTGCCGGCTGCAGTGTGTGCTGCGGGAGCATTGGTTTACCATCTCAAGCATGAGCTTCGGCGTTCGCTCAGCCATGTGACGAGGATGACCTCCTATCATCGAAGCCAGTACATGGTGGTTGATGCGGCAACGCAGGTGAACTTGGAGTTAGTGGAGTCGCGGGGAGGCGGCAAGGACACCAGCCTGCTGCGTGCCTTGGACCGCACCGTGACCCCGATGGGAGCTCGGCGGCTCAGACACTGGATTCTGCATCCGCTTTGCAAGTTAGAGTCGCTCGAGGCGAGATCCGCTGCCATTGGCGTTTTTGTTCACAGATCCTCGGGTTTGATTGCAATTCGTGAGGCCTTACGGGCTATCCGCGACATGGAGAGGACAGTCGGTAGATTGACTCAGACCGGCGGCAATGCGCGGGATTTGCAAGTTTTGAAGACAGCCTTGGAGCAGATCCCCTCGTTGAGGTCGTTGCTGGAGCCATTGGGGCAGGGTGGAGGAGGGGAGCTTTTAGTTGGACTAAGAGATTCACTGAGAGAGCTTCCTGCCACGGTGGATTTGCTGACTCGAGCTTTGGTTGATGATCCGCCGGTGAGTGTTCGTGAGGGGGGGATCTTTAGGGATGGCTATTTTCCTGCTTTGGATGATTACAGAGCCGCGGGGCACGATGGAAAACTTTGGATTGCCGAGTTGCAGCAAAGGGCGGTGGAGGAGACAGGAATTAAGACGCTGAAAGTCCGTTTCACATCGGTCTTCGGTTACTTCATCGAGGTAACTCGTTCTAATCTGCATTTGGTTCCGACGGATTGGCAGCGCAAGCAGACGGTGGCTACGGGAGAGCGATTTATTACTCCAGAGTTGAAGGAGATGGAGTCGAAAATTTTGGGAGCAGATGAGAAAGCCAAGGCGTTGGAGTTGGAATTGTTTGGGCAAGTTCGTGAGGAGGTTCTGACTGAATTGCAGGCCATCCAGCAGACGGCCGATGCTGTTGGAACGCTTGATGCATTGGCGTCGCTTGCTGAAACAGCTCGACTGTTTGGATACTGCCGTCCGGTGTTGTCTGAGGGAATGCGGATTGCTTTCGAGGACTCTCGTCATCCGGTGTTGGACCAATCATTGGTGGAAGAGAAAGTGGTGCCGAACGATGTTTTGATGGACGAGGAAACGCATCGGTTGCTTGTCTTGACGGGGCCCAACATGGCGGGGAAATCCACTTATATCAGGCAGGTTGCTCTTTTGACCTTGATGGCGCAGATCGGTTCTTGGTTGCCGGCAAAGGCGGCTGAGGTTGGGATTGCGGACCGGATATTTACACGGGTTGGGGCCAGCGATGATCTTTCCAGAGGGCAGTCGACCTTCATGGTCGAGATGCATGAGACTGCGAATATCACCAACAATGCGACGGCGAGATCTTTGGTGATTTTGGATGAGATTGGACGAGGTACTTCGACTTTTGATGGGCTTTCGATTGCTTGGAGTGTTGCGGAATACCTCCATGATCGGGTTCGTTGTCGGACCCTTTTTGCGACTCACTACCACGAGCTCACGGAATTGGCGCGTACGCGTCCGGCGGTCCAAAATCTGAATGTGGCGGTGAGAGAATGGAACGATCAGATTATCTTTTTGAGAAAGATCATTCTGGGTGGGGCGGACAAGAGCTACGGGATCCAGGTGGCGCGACTGGCTGGATTGCCGGCTGTGGTGCTTGAGCGGGCGAAGGAGATTTTGGCAAATCTGGAGAAGTCAGAATTGAACACAGGCGACCCTGGGGTTGGCGTGATTGAACTTGAGGGAGGCGGAGTGGGAGTGAGGCCGACTCGTCGGCGTGGGGTGATGGCAGCGGAGGCGGATCGTCCGCAGATGATGCTTTTTGAGTGACTGATTTTAGAAAACAAGGGGGGCGCGGTTGCCACTTTGAAAAAGCACTCTAAGAATTGGGATGGGAGGCGTTTGGAGGTATGACTGAGGCATTTACTGGAAAGACATTGGCGGTGGGAACGAAGTACACAGCGTTTCGGTGTCCCTTGGATTTGTTGGCGCTGGCGAAGGTGCGAGCGCGTAGGGAGAGGCGTTCGTTGAGCAATTATTTGATTACCCTGATTGAGCGGGATACGCGCGCGGAGGGGCTTGGGGAATTAAATCTTGGGACGCAGCGTGGGTCGGGACTGGAGCATAAACGGTTGGATGAAGGGGATGCGGGACATCGGGAGGATGATTAAGTGACGGCTTCTAGGGATGGGCTGGGGTGTTGTTGGTTGTTGGGGCGATAGTTCCTGCGCTGGCGTTGGGGGCTGCAGTGTTTACAAAGGGGGATGGACGAGCGAACCGAGTTGTTTTGTTTTGAGGAGCCTGTGAGTGATCCTGTGAATCTTTACCGGTTACGGGATGGGTTGGTGGCGGTCGATTTATTGGCGGCTGCGGCGGTGCATTTAGATTTTTTTACGTGGCTTTCGGATCATCCTTCGACGTTGGGTGCGATTTGCGTTCACTTTGGGATTCAGACGCGTCCGGGAGATGTTCTGATGACGTTGTGTAGTGCGTTAGGTCTGACAACGCAGTCTGGAGGGGTCTACCATTTGACGCTGCGTGGGAGGGAGCACCTGACGAGGGGGGCGGTATTCAGTCTATTGCCGTACTACAAGACGTTGGGGGAGCGTCCGCAGACTCGGGAGTGTTTGCAGGTATTGAAGTCTGGAAGGCCGGCGAATTGGGGGAGTGTCCATCACACAGCGTGGGCGCAGGCGATGGAGGAGGATGCATTTGCGGACGAGTTTACGGCGGCGATGGATTGTCGCGGGTTGTTGCTTGGGCCAGCGCTTGCCAAGGGGTTGCGGTTGGAGGGTTCGCGGCGAGTGTTGGATGTGGCTGGGGGATCTGGGATTTATGCTTGTGCGATTGTGGCTGCGCATCCGCATTGGAGTGCAGCGGTTTATGAGAAGCCGCCGGTGGATCGAATTGCGAAGGGATCAATCGCTAAGCGTGGGTATGAGGCCCGTGTGGGAGTTATTGCTGGGGACATGTTTGAGGATGTATGGCCGTCTGGTTTTGACGTGGTTCTTTTGTCAAACGTGTTGCACGACTGGGATGTGGAGGTTGTGAAGCAACTGTTAGGAAAGGCGGCGAAGGCGCTTCCTTCGGATGGGGTGCTGGTTGTCCATGACGCGTTTTTGAACGCCGAGAAGTCGGGGCCTTTGGCAGTGGCGCAATATTCAGCGCTTTTGATGCATTCGACCGAGGGGCGTTGTTACTCGGTTGCGGAGCTGCGCTCTTGGATGGAGGAGGTAGGCTTTGAGTGGATTCAGCATCGACCAACCGCAGTTGATCGGAGCTATGTGCTAGCGCGCAAAATTTAGAATCCGTGGATAGGCGCGCGAGTGAACCAACACAGAAGCGCTCTAAAGCGGTTTAGAAATCGAGGTTGGACTGGTTGCCAACCTTTGGGAGAGGCGCTGAGAAGCCCACTGGGCGTGCTCTGCAATGAGGGGCTCCGGATCGAGGCATGCGGTTTCCAGAGCCGGAATATCGTCGAGGGTCCCAACATTGCCTAACGCAACGCACACGTTTCTTAGAAAGCCACGGCGTTTGATTCTTTTGATTGGAGAATCGCGGAAGAGATTTCGGAATGCGCTATCATCCAGAGACAGAAAGTCGCGGAGTTTCCACGATTCAAGGGATGATTTTTTTTCGAAGCGAGGTTCGGTGGCAACTTGCGCAAAACGGTTCCATGGGCAGACAGCGGCGCAATCGTCGCATCCATAGATACGGTCGCCAATGAGGGGACGAAGTTCCTCTGGGATGCTGCCTTTGAGTTCGATGGTGAGGTAGGCAATGCAGCGACGGGCATCGAGTTGATAAGGGGCAGTGATTGCCCCAGTTGGACAAACATCGATGCACTGGGAGCATTTTCCGCAATGGTTCTTGGCAGGTTCGTCGATGGGGAGTTCCAGAGTGGTGAGTAAGGCGCCCAAAAAGAAGAATGCACCCAGCTTTTTTGAAATCAGCATCGTGCTTTTTCCGTGCCAACCGATTCCGGCGAGCGCTGCGAAGTCTCGCTCCATAACAGGTCCGGTGTCTACGTAACTGCGCTGGACTCCGCCGTTGGCCGCAAGAATCTGCTCCAATTGCCGGACGCGTGGAGTGAGCACTTCGTGATAATCTTCACCCAGAGCATAGCGAGCGATCTGATAGGATTGGGAATTCTCCGTTGTGGGGATCTGATGGGCAGGCGGGCAGTAATTTTTTGCCAGCATCAAGATGGAGCGGACTCCCGGAAGGACGAGTTCTGGATTGGTTCTGCGCTCTGAGTTTTTTGAGAGCCAAAGCATTTCGCCTGCTTTCCCCTCGGAAAGCCAATGGAGAAAAAACGAGCCGTGGGGAGGGGGTTGTGCGGACGCGATTCTGCAGGCGTCAAAACCCAGACTGATGGCTTCGGCGACTAGCTGTTGTTTGAGTTGGAGCGGATCCACGGAAAGTGAATAAGGACCCCCTGAATCAGGGCTTCTGCAGCTTCGTGCTGGGTCAACAATGAGGTGTCGAGCGTCCATTGAGCTGCGAGTTCGTAAGCTTCGGCTCGTGCGGCAAAGAGTTTACTGAGGGCCTGCCTCGGATTTTCACACTGGAGGAGGGGACGTTTTGTATTTCTGGAAACGCGCTCGAAGAGAATGTCTTCTGAAGCGGTCAAGCACACGACAAAACCCGTTCTGCGAAGCATTTCGCGGTTTTCAACCCGGATGATAGCGCCTCCGCCGGTTGAGATGACGGTTCTGTTTTGTTCGATTAGGGAGCGAATGACGCACGTCTCCTGATCACGAAAAAACTCCTCGCCGTTTTCTGCGAAGATTTCGGGGATTTGCTTGCCGGTACGCTCCACGATGAGTTGGTCCGTATCGAGGAAATCAAAGCCGATTGCCTTGGCAAGCAATCGGCCTATTGAGGACTTTCCGCTGCCCATGAATCCCACAAGGACGACATTCTCGGGGGTTTCTAAGTTCACGGGGATGGGTTAAGACTAAGACGTGGGCTCAGACTTTCCCCAGACAGGCTTGGATAAAGCCTGTGAATAGAGGGTGGGGATGATTGGGTTTCGACTGGAACTCTGGGTGGTATTGGCAGGCGAGGAAGTATGGGTGCGATTGAAGTTCGATCAACTCCACCAAGTTTCCGTCAGGCGAGGTTCCCGAGATGATGAACCCTGCTTTTTCCATTTGCTCGCGGTACTTCAGATTGAACTCGTAGCGATGGCGGTGTCTTTCGCGGATTTCATGCGTGCCGTAAACCTTGTGAGCGCGCGTTCCTTCCTTGATATGCGTTGGCCATGTGCCCAAACGCATCGAGGCCCCCTTGTCGGTAATTCCTTTTTGTTCCTCCAAGAGGTGAATGACCTGGTGTTCCGCGTCTGGGGCAAACTCGGCGGAGTTTGCGGAGGCGAGTCCGCACACATTTCTGGCGAACTCGATCGTGGCAACTTGCATTCCGAGGCAGAGCCCAAGAAACGGAATCTTATTTTCGCGAGCGAAACGGGTTGCTGTGATTTTTCCTTCGACGCCGCGTTCGCCAAATCCTCCCGGAACAAGGATGCCTGCAATCCCTTTAAGGATATGGGCGGCGGGATATTCTTCTAGGGTTTCGGCATCGACGCGGATGAGGTCGATTCCGCAATCGTTGGCTGCGGCAGCGTGGGTCAAAGATTCGTAGATGGATTTGTAGGCATCTTGCAGCTCGATGTATTTGCCAACCACGGCAATTTTGACCCTTTTTTTGGGGTGGATGATTCGTTCCACAAAGTTCTTCCACTCGGACATCGGAGCGGGAGGAACATTGAGGCCGAGCAGGTCGCAGACGGTGTCATCGAGATGTTCGCGTTG
>CANFNA010000177.1 GCA_947448395.1 Chthoniobacteraceae bacterium | reverse complement strand
CTCCAATTGGGGAGGCACCGTTGCCGAAGCTTGGACAAGCAAAGCTGCCTTGAATGCGACTCCAGTGCTTAAGCCAATGCTGGAACGCTACGAAAAGGAGGACGCCGCTTACGATGCAGAGAAGGCCAAAGCCAACTTTGAGAAAGCCAAGGAAGCCCATGCTAAAGCCTTGGAAACGTGGAATACGCAAGTTGCCACCGCAAAACAGGCCGGCACACCGCCCCCTCCTCAACCACGCGCTCCACAACTCCAAACACGCGTCAGTAGCGGCCCAAATTTCCCAGCCAACCTTTACAACGGGATGATCGCCCCCCTCCTCCCTCTCCAAATCCGCGGCGCCCTTTGGTATCAAGGTGAATCCAATGTTTCCCGCGCCATCCAGTACCGCACCGTCTTCCCAAACATGATCGCCAACTGGCGAAATGATTTTGCACAGGGTGATTTCCCATTCTACTTCGTTCAACTTGCCCCATTCTCCTACTCCCGCGGGAAAGACGGGGATCCGACCCCATGCGCAGAACTCTGGGAAGCTCAACTACGCTCACTTCGCTCCGTTCCAAATACGGGCATGGCGGTCACCACCGACATTGGTGACGTCAAAGATATCCATCCGAAAAACAAACAGGAAGTCGGACGCCGCCTCGCTCTTTGGGCTCTATCCCACGATTACGGACGAAAAAATCTCATCTACTCGGGCCCTCTATACAAAGCGTACAAAACGGAGGGTGACAAGATTCGGATTATTTTCGATCACGCCAGCGGCCTAAAGGCTAGTAACGCTCAGGCACTCTCGCATTTTACCATTGCTGCCGAGGACCAAAAATTCGTTCCGGCAGAAGCCAAGATCGAAGGCGACACGTTGCTCGTGCGAAGCGCCGAAGTGACCAAGCCCGTCGCCGTTCGCTTCGCATGGCGCGATGATGCGGAACCAAACCTCATCAACGGCGCAGGCCTTCCCGCAAGCCCATTCCGCACTGATGACTTCCCAGCCGTGACCGCAGGAAAAGAGTAACTCTAAGTTCCAGCTCGCATTAACAACTAGAGCCTCGGCACGTCTCATCGACGTGCCGAGGCTCTTTTTTGGTGGCCGCTGCCTGCAGTCTGCACTCCTAGATCGCCGCGCGAAGAATGGAACGCAGCAACCCACTTTCCAACACCACAGGATTCCCTCGCATACTGCTCGCAGCCGCCGCCCGATGACACAACTCCTCCACGTGAACCTCACCGATTCCGTACTTAGAAAGCCCCAGAACTCCCAAATCCCGCGTCAGATCTCTCACCCAAGCAATGCCGTCTTCGGCCCTGGCACTAGCACTCTGCGTCAAGATCCGCGCGGCCTCCTCATAACGACGCATTGTCTCCAATCCACAATCTTTGTGATGGATGTTCCCCTCCATCACTGGCGCCAGCAAAGCCGCACAAACGGCACCATGCGGAGCGTCAAACATTCCGCCAATCGGAGCCGCAAAACCGTGCACAGCTCCAAGGCCCGCATTAGCCAGCGCCATACCTCCCACTAAAGCACCAAAGGCCACATCGATACGCGCCTCAATCTGATCACCCTTCTCGAAAGCAACCCGTAAAGAACGCCCAATGCGACGCAATCCCTCACGACATAATGTGTCAGTTAATTCATTGGCACGGCATGAAACGAACGGTTCCAAGACCTGAGTAAGGGCATCTAAACCGGTCGAGGCCGTGATCGATGGAGGCAATTCCAAAGTCAGTTCAGGGTCTACCAAAGCGATAGATGGAATCATCAGCGCGCTCCGTAAACTCACTTTCACCCCATGTTCTCTCGACCGCAGCACAGCATTGCGAGTCACCTCTGCCCCAGCACCAGCCGTAGTAGGAATCGCAATGAAAGGAGCTGAGACGCATTTCACCGGACTTCCTGATCCAATGACTTCCGCGTAGTCCATCGGATCTCCCCCGTTGGTAATCAACATCGCAATCGCCTTCCCCGCATCAATCGCACTTCCCCCGCCAATTGCAACCACATGGTCACAAGCCTCCGCACGCGCAACATTCAGCGCTTGCCGAACTCCCTCAAAATCGGGCTCCCCATCCAGCCTCAGCCACGGCCCACGATCAACGAGTCGCTCGACCACACCGCTATGTCGTTCGCCGCCGCGGCCACTCACGACAAATGGTTTCTTGCCCAACGCATGCGCCAAATCGTCCAGTTGTGACACCGTGCCCGCACCAAAAATCACACGCCCAGCCGTAGCGAAATCAAATCCCATATTTGGATCCCTCCCTAGGACTCACCACCCTCCGTCTTCAGGCGCCACATTTGAGTACCGGAGACTCCGTCTGGGCTCCGCCATCATCGGCGCAACAAGATCCCTCCAGACCCGGTAGTGCGATGTCTCCTTATGGAGAGCCGCAGCATTTGCATCGCGGTAAACCTCCACCAGCACGAAGCGTGTTGGCTCACCCTCTTGCTGTACCACATCAAATCGCACGATTCCTCTCTCTTGAAGGCTGTGATGCGCATTCGTCGAAGTCGCCCTCTTGAAGGCCTCCACACTCTCGGACTTTACACAAACTTGCACGTGTACAATCAAAAGACTCATCGCAAAACCGTAATGCATCCACTCCCGAGAAAGAAGCCTTCCAAAGCTTAATAAACCACAACTCGCGAGAAACACTCAGTCATCCAGATTCCGGACCCAGCGTGAAAGCCGCTCTTGACTCCTTTACATCCTTTCCTGAGAAGCTGATCCCTCATTCCTTTCCTCTGTCTCCTTGGTTAGGCTCTTAAACTTGGAACTCAAATCAATCCTCGGCTCCATGATCACCGCACGACTCAGGCCCCTCCCCTTCACGCCCTTTTGTAGATCGAAAAACTCCGAAGCCATCAAACCGGCAGCCTGTATCTCGCTATTGATCCTCCTGTTTTTCCTACTCGGAGTCGCGCCCGCAGAGGCCCACTCTGACAGCGGGTCTGCCTCGGGGTTCATCAGCGGATTCAGCCATCCGTTTTTTGGTGTCGATCATATTGTAGCCATGGTGGCAGTTGGGCTCTGGGGCGCCTTTCTCGGTACCCCAGCGCTTTGGATCCTCCCTGTGGTATTTCCAATGGTGATGTCTTTCGGTGGTGCCTTGGGTGTTTTAGGCGTCCCTGTTCCTTGGATTGAAACCGGCATCGCCCTTTCCGGCGTTGTCCTCGGACTCATGGTCCTCGCCGCCTCACGCCCTCCGCTTTGGTCCGCAGCACTCATCGTAGGAATCTTCGCCATCTTCCATGGTCACGCGCATGGCACTGAATTACCGGAATCGGCGACACCGCTCCCCTACTCAATGGGATTCGTTCTCTCCACCGGCCTATTACACCTGGCCGGAATCGCCTTTGGAATGCTCGTTCAATGGCCTTGGGGAAGAATCCTCGTCCGAGCCGCAGGTGGAGTCATCGCATGTATCGGCGCCGGATTTCTCTTCCACCTCCTTCCACTGTAACCATCTCCCTCGTTGAGCCCTTTTTCTTTGAGCTCCCTGCTGCCAATCGCTCACGGATCCATCGATGGCCTCGGGGATGTTTGGAACGGCGTCCTCCACCCACTTCGATCCCCAGCCCAGTGCCTTGTCCTGCTAGGACTCGGCCTGTTGGCCGGTCAGCGCTTTCGGTTTCGTGCCCAAATTCTATGGTTTTTAACGGGCGCATTCGGGGGCTTGCTCCAAACCCAAATCCCAAATCTTCCCGAACTTCCAATTTCGGCGTTGTGTCTGTTGTCCGCAAGCTTGGGAGCGGCCGTGGCTCTGCGAAAGCCTATTTCCAAGCCAACAGGAATTCTTATTTTCGCGACTGCTGGATGGATCCTTGGCTGGGATTCCATTCCTGAACCTGCTCCTGTTTTCAAGATCGCAAAGCTCCTTGTGGGAATCTGGGTGGGATTAGGCCTGATCCTTAGCAACCTCGCCAATTACGCGGCCTTATGCCCGCGCAAAGCCTGGTGTAAAATAGCGTTCCGGATCCTCGGCTCGTGGATTACAGCAATTTCATTCCTTTACCTCGCTTTTTCTTTACGCGGAAAAATCTAGTCGCCAGCAGCAATCTCGCTCCTCTCATCCGGCCCTTTGTATTTCGAAATACTTTGGAGCGATGCGGTGTCTACTGCAGCAACCGCTCGACGGTCCAATAGATTCCAGTAAGCCCAATCAAAAGGGATCCCGGTACCGACACCCATCTGCGAAATATCTCCGGCGAGCGAATCCATCCCGTGAGAACGAGAGCCCCCAGAATCACAAAAATCTGACCTCCCTCAACCCCCGCATTAAATCCAGCAATTGCACCCAACAACGAACCACTTGGAATCGAAAGATCACTGAGCGCGCTCGCAAAGCCCATCCCATGAACTAGTCCAAATCCAAAAACCACAACAAGCCGCGCATTCGTGTAGCGCGGTTTCCAAAGATTTTCCGCAGCTACAAGCGCTATGGTCGCGGCGATCAACGGTTGCACAATCCTCGCCGGAAGATCAAACCGCCCCACAGTCACAAGTGCCAGAGTGACTGAATGTGCGAGCGTAAAAGCGCTCACCTGCAACAAAAGAGGCTTCCACTGCCGCCCCAATAAAAACACCCCCAAAACGAAAAGAATATGGTCCAACCCTTCCGGCACCACATGCCCAAAACCCTGCTTACAAAAACTCCACACGGTGCTCATCCAGTTTGAAAACTTCCCGCCAGCTGCGGCAACACTCCCCGCAACACCCTCCGTAGGCACGGCTCCCGTTAATTGAGTCAGATCTAGCGTATAACTACGTTCTCCCGGAAAAAGCACGGCAACCCTCGGGTGCGACTGCCCGTTAATTTCATTTTTGAAGACCACCGACAATCGGTTCTCCTTCGTTGATCGTACATTCCACCCTGTCACACCGGCAGGCATGCGCGTAACCCAAGTCCCCGTTAAAATCACCACGTCCTCGGCCTGCTCAAATCCGCGTTTTCCTTCCCCAGTAAATTCAAACCGAAACTCGGGGTGCACCCTGCCGATCGGCTCCAAATAAAGCTCCACGCTCTTCTGCACTAACTGCTCGGCCGACTTCAATAGCTTCGCCTTCTCCGCCTCGTCTAAACGCTCAAACACGATCTTCGTCAGCGATGTGGCCGTCGTTGGATCCGGATCAAAACAGCGTGGATTTACCTCCACCACAAACTTTGCCTCTCCGCCCGTTCGAAAAACTCCAGTCACCGGGATATCTGGAATTGGATGGGCTTCCACGGTCCATCTCCAGAAGAAAAGAAAGGCGAAAAAAAGCACACCGCGTCCAACTCGGGCAGGCAGGGGGGGAAAAGTCACACAACCAACTACGTCGTTATTTTTACTTGATTCAATCCGCATTTGTAACGAAGTGGAGAACTACGCCACGGAGCTTCCTCCGCGGCTTTGGAAAAGTTCGAAACACAAAAACCAGAACACATGAAAAAGTTCCTCACCCTCGCAGCAGTCCTCTCCCTCGGCTCGGTTGCCGCTCAGGCTGGCTGCGGAAAAATCGAAACCACCGCTGGAAAGCTCAAAGCATTCAACGCTGAAAGCAAGACCCTCACGGTGGAAGCCGGCGGAAAAGACGTGCAGATCACACTCACTCCCGAAACCAAAGGCGCTGACCAAGTCGCAGGCCTCGTTGGAAAGTATGTGACCGTAGACGCCTCCCACAAAAAGGCGACCTCGGTTGCTGCCAAGTAATCTAGGCGTTCACTCCTTTAAAAAAGCCCGGCTTACGTCGGGCTTTTTTTTGCCCAAATTCCACGAAAAACCTCCTCAAAAGGGACGTTTTTTCGCATTTTTGATAATTTACAACGCCCCCACATATATCCCCCAAAGAGATTCTCATCCTGTGGGTCTATTCATTTGGCCATGAGCTTCTTTTTTTAAGGAGTAATAAACCCTACCCACCGTAACCACCCCCACACAATGTTGACCATTTCAGGCGGCTCCGGCAGCTCGTTCTGCGACGGTGTATCGCGGCGCGATTTCCTTCGCATTGGCGGTCTCGCGCTCGGAGGAGCCAGTCTGCCTCAACTGCTCGCTGCTCAGAATGCTACAACCAGTCCGAACAGCGCAAAGTCAGTCATCATGATTTTCCTCCCCGGAGGACCTTCTCATCAGGATATCTTTGACCTAAAAATGGACGCTCCCGCAGAAGTCAGGGGCGAATTTCGGCCGATCTCGACGAATGTATCGGGCCTCCAAATTACCGAGCATCTCCCCCTCATGGCGCAGCGAATGGATCGCTGCACATTGATCCGCT
>CANFNA010000176.1 GCA_947448395.1 Chthoniobacteraceae bacterium | reverse complement strand
CGTTGGCGAGGTATCTTAAAAAGAGGATTTTTGAAGAGCGCGGTCTGACAGCGAGTGTTGGCGTTGCAGGGAATAAATTTCTGGCAAAGCTCGGGAGTGATTTTCAAAAGCCGGATGGTCTAACCTGCATTCGGGAGTCCGAGAAGATTGGGTTTTTGCGGCCACTATCGGTGCAAGACATTCACGGGGTTGGGCCGGTGACAGCCCGCGAACTCGAGTCTCACGGCTACAAGACGATTGGTGATTTGCAGGACAGCCCGCGATCGTTGGAGGGAGTGGTTGGGGCATGGGCGCACAAATTGAGGATGCGCGCGTTTGGCGAAGATGATCGTGAGGTGGATATCAGTCGTGAGCGCAAGAGCATCAGTGCTGAGCACACATTTTCGCGCGACACGGAGGATCGGGGCGAGTTGCGAGCGGCGTTGCGAGAAATGGCACAGGATGTTGCGGCCAGTCTGGAGAGCTATCGATCTGCTGCGTTGACTGTGCAGGTCAAGGTTCGTTACTCGGACTTTACAACGTTAACGCGGCAAATCCGAGTCGAGGAGTCCGTGGCAACGGAACGGGAGATTTATCGGCTCGCGTGTCATTTGCTGGCGGTGCATGGACTGGTCAAAAGTCCGTTGCGGCTTTTGGGAATTGGAGTGAGCACGTTGGTTCCGCCCGAGCGCCGACAGCTTTGGTTGCCGTTATAGGGCTCCTTCCTTTGAATTGGGGTAGGAGCGAACGGTGCGAGGCCAGAGAACTTTGGTTTTTGGACGTGCGTATGAGCCGACTCACTTGCTCCTGTTGAGGATCTCTTTGACCTCTTCCACCGTGAGCCTGCGTCCGGTAGTGATGCCGCCGAGAGGGGCTCCTCCTGGGGAGAACTTCAACTTCATCCGGTCGGCCTCCTCCGTGGCAGCGGATCGTGCTGCATCGGGGGAGGTTGGGATATTAAAGGCTTTATCGGCGTTTGGCGCGCTTCCGCTTGAGTCGAAGGACTTGGGGTTAAAGTTTCCGTTTGCTGGCCCGTAAGACTTGGATGCGATCTTTGCAGCTTCTGTGGAGAAAGATTTTGAGGCGGATGGGCTTTGAGGGGGGAGAAAATCGCTGGTGGAAAACTCTTTTGGAGAAAAAGTTTTTGAACCCCAGAATGACTTCGTTTGAGAGAAGGTGGATGTGGAGGCTCCTTTTGCGCCGGAGAACGTGCGGGAGCCCGTCTTTGCCGCGTCCAAGTTGAAAGTGCGGTTGGGGTCAGGCTCGAGTCCCGAAAGACTGCCGGACCAACCATCATCGCGAACCTTTGCAAGAGGCGGTTTTTGGACCGGGTTGGGTTGATCCGGTGCGGCATTCCCCAGCGTCGGCAGCAGAAACGCCAGGGTGAGGGCGTAAACGGCGAAGATGGGATTTGGGACCGGACGATCCATGGGGCGGATTTGGTGGAAAATTGGGTTTAAAGCGTATGAAGGGGGTAATCCACGGGGATGACTCGTTCAAGGGGTATCCATTTTTGACGGAGCATTCGATCTTTTTGAATGCTCCGCTGCGGCTCCCCCTTGCGAGGGAAAGGTGAGGCGTGGGAACTGGATTTTGAGCAGGCCCCAACCGCGCTCGTTACTTATTCGTCGATGCTTGGGCTTGGGCGGGGGAGTTTTGGCCGTCCAGAATGTGCAGCTCATGGATGGACCAGAAACTCCCGGCACTGGAATCGGTTTGGGTAATTTTGAGAGCCTTTGCTTTGATGGGTGGGAAGTTGATGGTGGTGACCGCCGAATCCCCTTTGCCGGAGGCAACGGTCTTGAACCAAGTCGAACCGTCGTTGGATATTTCGACTTTGTAACCACGAGGATAATCGCCTCGGGATAGCCCGGCATCCAAAATGACGCCCGAGACGAGCGTTTCTTTTGGGAGTTCGATGGCAAACCACATACCTGGGGATTGCGGTTTTTTGGTGTCGTATCGAGTTTCTGAGAGGTCATCCACGGCCTTTGAAACGGTGGCCTCGTTGTGGCTTGCTGAGAGTTTCCATTCCGAGCGGTTATGGAGGACTGGGGGTCCGAACTTGGAGAGTTCTGGGATGGTAAATGGGGTTGTGCGCTCCTTTAATTTGACGCGCATTTCTGCGACGTCCTTCGGACTGACGGTGGATGCTTTATTGCCGAAACTGTTTCGGATGTAGGAGGCGACGGAGGCGATCCAACGGTCGTCATTGGTTTCCATGGAAACCATTTGAGCGTCGTAGGTCTTTCCGTCGATGGGACCGGCTAGGCCTCGTAGGAGAACTCCAATGAGGGCTTCCTTGGGTCCTGCTACGGTTCGAGATGCGGCGAGAGACGGTGCGAGTGTGCTGCCTGGCCGACCTTCAATGGGAGTGCCCCGGCCATCGGGGTTGTGGCAGGCGAAGCAGAGTTCGTTGAAGATCTCGTTTCCGTGGGCGAGGAGGGCCTTTTGGTCTCCGTTGAACTCTTTTCCCCACGAACGGGTGGGGGCTAGCATTTCCATCGCGAGATCTTTTAACGAGATGGGGCCAGTGAGTCCGGTGAGACATCCTTGGATTAGGGGTTTCGCGTCATTAGGCGCGAGCAGGCGTACGGTGAGGAGCGCTTGAAGAGAGACCGAGGCATTCGCGTCTTTGACGAGAGCGGTGACATCCGCCAGCACTGATTTGTCTCCGGCCTTGTAGAGGGTCTCGCTGATTCGAATGGCTGCGGCGCGCACATTGGAATCCGTGTCTTTCATAGCGCCGCGCACGAGGGTGGCGTCGATGGCGTTGATTCCCTCCAAGGTCCAGAGGGCGTGGAGTCTGGTGATTGGGTTTTTGGAAGTCGTGGCCAGAGTGGTGAGTGTTGGGATCACGGAGCGATCCTGTCTGAGGACGAGGAGGCGCTGAGCGGTGTCTCTCCACCAGCCATTTGGGTGGTCTAAAGCGGCGGCGAGTTCGGCCGAGCTCGCGTCGTAGAGGCGGGGTTGCGGGCCTGGCTTGAAGTCGTCGTGAACGAGACGCCAGATGCGACCCATAGCGACTTGTTTGTCGAGGTCGTACTGTTGGACGACTTTGCGAAGGTAAGATCCTTCTTTGACCCAATTACCCTCTTGGATAATGCCCCGGTACATATCGATGAGGAACAAGGTGCCGTCTGGAGCGTTGTTGAGATTGACGACGCGCGAGAGAGGGTCGGTGGAGCGAATGAATTCCGATTTGTCGTAAGGGTTGCTCAAATAGGTGAGGCCGTCTTTGACTTCGACTTTGGTTCTTCGGATGAGACGTCCGACTGGTTCAGAGAAGAGCAGGTCGCCTCGGAGATCCGCGGGAAGGCGGTCTCCACGGAAGACTTCTGCGCCGCAGGTTGCGGTGAAGTGGTTGAGCGTTTTGTCTTCAGGACGGTACCGGGAATCGCCTCCCTGCACATCGGCGATACCGACCAACGGCCAGACGATTGGGTAGTCTGGAGAGAACTGTTTTTTAAGGTTGAAGCCGCCGTAGAGGATGTGGGTTTGGAAATTCATCGGCCCCTTTTCGCCGCCTGCATTGACGATCCATGGTTTGCCGAAATCGTCTTGAGTGAGGCCCCACTGGCCGCCATTGGCAGCGATGGGTTCTTTGAGTGGCGGGGCGCCACCGGGTTGCCAGCGTAGGCGCCAGTTGTTGTACGTGGAGTACATCCAGTTATCGACCGCCCAGATCAGGCCGCTCTGTTGATGTTCCATGTTACCGCCTCGTGGCCCGCCTTCGAACCAAAGGGTTTTCTTGTCGGCGACGCCGTCTCCGTCGGTGTCTTCGTGCAGGAAGATGTCTTGGGTGTCGGTTTCATTGATCAGAAGCTGACCTGGACCGAGGGGCAGGATCATTCGGGGCAGCAGCAGTTTGTCGACGAAGACGCTATGTTTGTCGAAGCGGCCGTCGTTTTTGCTGCTCCAGTGAAGGGAGACCCGGCTGGTGGGGGCGTGTTCGTTGTTGCCGTCGATGTCCTGCATGTAGGTGCGCATTTCTGCGACAAACATCCGGCCATTGGCGTCGAAGACGGCGGCGACGGGCTCCCGGATTTCAGGTTCTGCGAGAACTAGTTCGAGATGATAGCCTGCGGGGAGTTGAAAGGTTTTGAGGGTCTGCTCGGGAGGGAGCGCTTGGATGGCAGGTTGTTTTGGGAGGGGTTCCGAAGGCGGGGGGAGTTTCGGGGCCTCGGCGCCATGGCCACTCGAGGCGAGTGTGGAGAGTGTGGAGAGTGTGGCGAGTAGGAGGGAGAGGCAACGAGTGGGCTTCATGGGGAGAAGAGACGGCTGGATGATTGAATGACGATGATAAGTTTAAGGCGGGTTCCCCTACGACGGAAACAGAGGGCGCAGTTCAATAGGCAAAGAAACGATGCCTCGAAGGCTCTGAATCTTAGGGGTGGAGCTCGAGTGTTTTTGCGGTTCTGGCCCGGGTAATTCTGCAAAGGGCGGCGTCTTTACCCAATGAGTGTCCTCTCGATGGCACCATGGACTGAAGTTTCTCCTGCCACTCGGGAGTCTTCATCTGTTCGGGGAAACAGCGTCCTAGCAATTCGAGCATGATGGATACTGCGGTCGAGGCTCCTGGGGAGGCCCCCAACAGGGCCGCGATTGTGCCGTCTGCGGAACTCACGATTTCCGTGCCGAACTCGAGTTTCCCACCCTCATCGCGATCTTTTTTGATGATTTGGACTCGTTGCCCGGCATCTTGGAGTTCCCAGTCCTCGAGACGAGCTGTTGGGACGAACTTTTGAAGTGCGGCGAGACGGTCTTCGGGTGATTGGCGGACTTGGTCGATGAGATACTTGGTGAGAGGGATGTTGTGCATTCCCGCCGCCAGCATGGGGAACACGTTGTTGATTTGGAGTGATTCGGGAAGGTCGAGTAGCGATCCGTGCTTCAAAAACCGTGTGGAGAATCCGGCATAAGGTCCAAACAGGAGCGCTTTTTTTCCGCCGATGATGCGCGTGTCGAGATGCGGAACGGACATTGGTGGGGCGCCGACTTCTGCTTTGCCGTAGACCTTGGCGGCGTGGCGTTGAACTAGTTCCTCATTTTTGCAGACCAGCCACTGTCCACTGACAGGGAATCCTCCGTAGCCGTCCGCCTCGGGGATTTCGGCTTCCTCGAGGAGTGGCAGCGAGCCACCGCCGGCTCCGATGAAAAGGAATTTGGTTTCGATGGTGCGCTTCTCTTTTGTGTGAAGATTCAACGCCTCGAGTTCCCAGTGGTTATCTTTTTTGCGGCGCTCGATGAAGTTGACGTGGTGTCCGAGTTGGATTTGGACGTCTGGCAGGGTTTTAAGGTGTTCAAAAAGAGCGCGGGTTAATTCGCCGAAGTTCATATCGGTCCCCAACTCCATTCGGGTCACGGCGACTTTTTGAGAGGGATCGCGGCCTTCCATGACCAGAGGGAGCCATTGTGCGATCTGGTGGGTGTCTTCGGTATAGGTCATGCCTTCGAAGAGCGGAGAGGTTTGGAGCAAGTCGAAGCGCTGCTTCAGGTAGGCGATATTTTCGTCCCACACGAGGCTCATGTGGGGTGTGCGATTAATGAATTTTGATGGGGCTTGGAGGTGGTTTTTATCGATGAGATACGCCCAGAACTGTTTGGAGACCTCGAACATCTCGGCAATTTTAACCGCCTTGCTGATGTCGATATGGCCGTCGTCGTGTTGGGGCGTGTAATTCAGTTCGCAGAAAGCGGAGTGGCCGGTCCCGGCGTTGTTCCACGCGTCTGAGCTTTCGAGTGCGATATCATCGAGGCGTTCGAAAATTTCGATTTTTAGGGAGGGCTGTAATTCTTTGAGGATGATTCCTAGAGTTGCGCTCATGATGCCCGCGCCGATGAGAACAACGTCTGGGTGGCTGGAGGGTTCGTGATGGCGGTGGAAAATATGGGCGAGTGACATGGGGTGGGTAAGGTGGTGATGAAGGGAAGGCGGTGTGGCGAATGATTTGGGTTCGCGGGCCAATAGGAGGCAGGGCGGCGGAGGCAGACAGGGTTTCGGATTGCGACCGTGCGTTTCGGCGTTTGCGAGAGGGTTTAGCGGGGAGAAACGGGAATGGCGGTGGCGATCGAATTAGGCGCGCCATTGGAATCTTGCTCCCGAATGGAGGGCGACGAGCGAGCGTAGAAGGAACGGATTTCAGACATCATCTTTGCGATGTGCTTGTGTTTGGCTGCTGGGGTGAGGCGGCGGTAACTGGCCCACGGATCTCCCCAGCGGAGGATTTCGATTTGGACGTTGCGGACGCCCCAGGCATTCATTGCGGCACGGGTCG
>CANFNA010000175.1 GCA_947448395.1 Chthoniobacteraceae bacterium | reverse complement strand
GGGAACGCCCTTTTGAAGCGGCTTTGAAAGGGGCGAAGCAAATTGGATTTACGGTTGTATCGCTGAGTGTATCGCTGATCGCGGTGTTCATTCCGCTGTTGTTCATGCCAGGCGTCATTGGGCGACTATTTCGCGAATTTGCGGTGACGTTGAGTGTGGCCGTTGCGGTTTCGGCGGTGATCTCTTTGACGCTGACTCCGATGATGTGTGCGAAACTGCTGCAACCGCACTCCAAAGAAGATGACGGCGTCTTTTTCAGACTGACGGAGCGGCTTTTTGAGGGGCTTCGTTTTGTGTATCGGTGGTTGCTGGAATTGGTTTTGCGTAACCAACCGCTGACACTTGGGGTCACGCTCCTGACAATGATTGCCACAGGATGGCTTTTTGTGCGGGTTCCTAAAGGGCTGCTACCCAATCAGGACACGGGGATGATTCTTGGGGTCACTGAGGCGGCTCCAACGATTTCGTTCCAACGCATGGTCGAGGAGCAGGCGTCGCTGGAGAGGATTGTGAGCCATGACCGCGCGGTGGAGAGTGTGACGTCCTTTGTTGGAGGAGGTGGTGTGAATGCGACTGGAAATTCTGGGCGCCTATACATTCGCTTAAAACCGAAGAATCAACGTTCTGAAGATATTGGAGAGGTGATTCATCGTCTGCGTGGAGCGTGTGCTGATTTAACGGGTATCTCCATGTTCATGCAGGCGGTTCAGGATCTGCAGTTGGACAGTAAGCTTTCCAAAACGCAGTTCCAAATGAACCTGCAGCACGCCGATGAGCAAGAGCTCGTCGAGTGGTCAGCGCGTTTGAGGGATGGGCTGCAGAAAAGGCCTGAGTTTCGTGATGTCGCGACGGACACGCAACAGGGGGGGCTCCAGCTGAAGGTGGAAGTCGACCGTGAGAAAGCGGCGCGAATGAATCTGAGCACTCAGGCGATCAATGACACGCTGTATGACTCATTTGGGCAGCGGCAGATTTCGATGATTTTCACCCAACTCAACCAGTATCGGGTGGTTTTGGAGGTGGAGCCTCAGTTTCAGTTGCAGCCGGAAAGTCTGGAGAAGGTCTTTATCAAATCGGTTTCTGGGCAACTGGTCCCTTTGAGTGCGATTGCTTCTACAAAAGTAGTTTCTTCACCACTTTCCATTCAGCATCAGGAGCAATTTCCGGTTGTGACCTTATCCTTCAACCTCGCTCCTGGGGCTTCATTGGGAAGCGCCATCGCTGCGCTGGATTCGGTGAAACAGGAACTTCAGTTTCCCGAATCGGTTCTCATTTCTTTCACGGGTAGCACGGCTGAATTTCAGAGTTCGTTGCGAAGCGCTCCGTGGCTTCTACTCGCGGCTGTGGTGGTGATCTACATCGTGCTTGGGGTTTTGTACGAAAGTTACATCCACCCTCTGACGATCCTGTCGTCCCTGCCTTCCGCTGGAGTCGGTGCCTTGCTTGCCTTGATTGTGACAAAGACCGAACTCTCCCTAATCGCGTTAGTGGGGATTATTCTCCTGATCGGGATCGTAAAAAAGAATGCGATTATGATGATCGATTTCGCGCTGGAGTTGGAGCGCGTGCAGGGACTGTCTGCAAGGGAGTCGATTACTCAAGCCTGTCTGTTGAGATTTAGGCCGATTCTCATGACCACGCTCGCTGCGTTACTTGGGGCTTTGCCGATGGCTTTGGAGCGCGGAGCGGGATCGGAATTACGAAATCCGCTCGGGGTGACCATTGTGGGAGGGTTGTTGGTTTCGCAAGTATTAACCCTATTCACCACGCCCGTGATTTATCTCTATTTGGACCGCTTTTCTCAGTGGTTTGGCGGTCAAAAGGGGCGTCTCCAATCCGTGAATCCAGTGGAGGAGACAGCCTAGGCGGGCGGTGTTTTTTTGGACGGCATGAATTTTTCTGAGCCATTTATCCGTCGCCCGATTGGAACGTCGCTTTTGGCGTTTGGATTGTTGCTGTTTGGATGTGTTGCGTATCGGATCCTGCCTGTTGCGCCTTTGCCACGGGTCGAGTTTCCGATGGTTTCGGTGAGTGCAACGCTTCCGGGCGGGGATCCGAGTACAATGGCTTCGGCGGTTGCAGCTCCGCTCGAAAGGCGCCTAGGGCAGATTGCCGGCGTTAGTGAGATGACTTCGACGAGCTCGGTTGGAAGCGTGAGCGTGGCCCTCCAATTTGATTTGGACCGCAAGATCGACGGAGCGGTGCGCGACGTCCAGGCAGCGGTGAGTGCGGCGAAAGGGGATCTGCCTGGCAACCTTCCCTATCCTCCGAGTTATCGCAAAGTGAGTCCTGCAGACTCGCCGATCATGATCCTGTCGCTGACGTCTGAACTCTATACTGCGGAGCGTCTTTTTGAATTTGCCGACACGCTAATTGCGCAGCGGATCAATCAGGTGACTGGAGTGAGTCAGGCGAGCATTAGTGGATCGGCTAAATCGGGGGTTAGGATCAAAGTGAATCCCGGCGCGCTAGCTCGTGCGGAGATTGGAACGGAAGACATTCGGAATGCGATTGTGTCGGAGAGTTCGTTTCTGCCGAAGGGCAGCATTGAGGGGGCTGATTTAAGTTTTTTTATTGATTCCAACGACCAGCGAGTCGAGGCGCGTGACTTTGCGAAAATCGTGATTGCGCATCGAAATGGGATTCCGGTGTTTTTGGACCAGGTGGCGCAGGTCATTGACGGGATGGAGAATACGCGGATGGCTGGGTGGTCTGGGGTGACGCCAGCGGTTCTCGTTGCGGTTTACAAACAGGCGGATGCGAACGTGATCGAAACGGTGGATGGGATACGCGCAATTTTGCCGCAGTTGCAGCAGTGGTTGCCTCCTGGGGTTCGGCTGAAGATGGAGAGTGACCGTACCAAAACGATCCGAGCGGCAGTGGCAGATGTGCAGGCGTCCTTGTGGATAAGCATCGGATTAGTGATTTTAGTGATGCTGCTTTTTTTGCGGCGTTTGCGTCCGACCTTGATTTCTAGCGTGACGGTTCCATTGGCGATCGCGGGGACGTTTGGCGGGATGTATTTGCTAAATTTCAGCGTGGATAACCTTTCATTGATGGCGATCAGCATCTCGGTTGGGTTTGTGGTGGATGATGCGATTGTGGTGATTGAGAACATTTGTCGGCATTTAGAGATGGGGGATTCGCCGATGCAGGCTGCCCTTAAGGGAAGCCGTCAAATTGGGTTTACGATCATCTCGATCACGGTGTCTTTGGTGGCGGTGTTTATTCCGCTGCTTTTCATGGGGGGATTGATCGGGCGCTTGATCAATGAATTTGCGGTGACGCTGAGTCTGGCTGTTGTGTTGTCGGCGGTGATTTCGCTGACGCTGACTCCGAGCCTTTGTGCGCGTTTTCTAAAGGGAGAGGGTACTGAGCAACCGGAGAATGCGTTGCAACGGTTTGTTGGGTTTCTATTTCAACGTGTCACGGATGCGTATGGGTTCACGCTGCGCTGGGCCCTAGGTCATGAGGGCCTGATGCTTCTGTTGACTGTGGGGACGATTGTGGGAACGGGTTGGTTGTACGGGAAGGTTCCGAAGGGTTTTTTTCCGTCGCAGGACACTGGGATGATGATGGGAATCGTGGAGGGCTCGCAGGATATTTCCTTTGCGGCGATGGTGAAGATTCAAAGTCGAGTCTCGGAGATCGTGCTTGCGGATTCCTCGGTAGAAACCATTTCGAGTTACGTGGGGAGTTCCATGGGAAGCGCGAACGGGGGCAGGATGTTTGTTTCTTTGAAGCCGTTGTCTGTTCGGAAGGAAAACGTGGAGGAGATTATCGCGCGACTTCGCAAACAGACGGCGCAGATCGAAGGGGCCCGTGTGTTCTTTCAGGGCATGCAAGACATTCGCGTCGGTGGACGATCCTCGAAGGCTTTATATCAGTATTCTTTGCAATCCGCTGATTTGAGCGAGTTGAATGACTGGGCCCCGAGGGTGGTGAGTGCTCTGCGCGGGTTGTCCCAGCTCAGGGACGTGACCAGTGACCAACAGACTGGTGGATTGAAAATGATTGTGCGGGTGGATCGGGAAGCTGCATCCCGATTGGGGGTCAGTTTGGCTGAAGTGGATGCATCGATTTATAACGCGTTTGGGCAAAGGCAGGTGGCGACGATTTACAAGCGGTTCAACCAACACAGGGTGGTTTTGGAGTTGGAGGATGCGTTTCTGGGCGACCCATCTGCGCTGCAGAAAATTTTTGTGCGTTCCTCGAATGGAAGCCTTGTTCCGCTTGGGAGCATCGCAAAATTCGAGCCTTCGAGCGCTTTGCTCTCAGTGAATCATCAAGGGCAGTTTGCTGCGGTCACGATCTCTTTCAATCTCCCCCCTGGTGGAGCCTTGGGAGGGGCGACGGAGGCCATTGAGGAGGCCGTCGAGGAATTGCACTTACCGGAATCCATTCACGCGAGCTTTCAAGGGACGGCGCAAGTATTCCAAGCGTCTCTGTCGAGTTTACCCAAATTAGTGCTTTGGTCGCTGCTCGCGGTCTATCTGGTGCTTGGGATTCTCTATGAGAGTTTCATCCATCCTATCACCATTTTATCTACCCTACCCTCGGCGGGCTTGGGGGCATTGATTGCTCTTTTTTTGGTTCATTGCGAGTTGTCGTTGGTGTCGTTCATCGGGATCATTTTGCTGATGGGGATTGTGAAGAAGAACGCGATCATGATGGTTGATTTTGCAATTGAACGGTTGCGGGAGGGCGGAGGGGATCCGAAGGATGCAATTTACGAGGCATGTTTGGCGCGGTTTCGCCCGATCACGATGACGACTTTGGCGGCGCTTTTTGGAGCTTTACCGCTGGCTTTTGGGGATGGCGTTGGGTCGGAGTTAAGGAAGCCGTTAGGGATCGCGATTGTCGGAGGGTTGATTGTGTCGCAAGTGGTGACGATTTATACGACGCCGGTGATTTATTTGGCATTCGAGCGTTTACGGGCGTGGAGTGTGGGGATGGTTTTGAGGATGCGGGTGGCGATGAGAAAAAGGACGGGCAGTGTCCGTTTGGCGGGATAACGGTTTTGGGTATTTTGGGTCTTCCTGGGAGGGGATGCCGAGGAGGGGCAGAGAGTTATTTTCACGCTTTGGAGCGCGGCTTCCGTAGAGAGGGAAGAGGGGAGGGATACGGATATGAATCAGCGTTCGAGTGAGGAACCGGAATCGGGAATGCGAGTGTATTTGCGGGAGATTTCTCAGGTGGCGCTTCTGACGCCGGAGCAGGAGGTGTCGTTAGCGGCGCGGATTGCGCTAGGGGATTTTGCGGCTCGGGAGCATATGATCCGAGCGAATTTGCGACTCGTGGTGAAAATTGCGCATGATTATGGGAATTTTGGGCTTCCGATGGCGGATTTAATTTCGGAAGGCAATATTGGGTTGATCAAGGCGGTGGAGCGGTTTGACCCATCAAAAGGGGGAAAGTTGAGCACGTACGCGGCTTGGTGGATTAAGCAAAGCATCAAGCGGGCGTTAGCGAATCAGAGTAAAACGATCCGGTTGCCGGTGCATCTGGTGGATAAAATCGCAAAGATCCGGCGTTTGGCTCAGAGTATGAGCGAGGACTTGGGGCGGGAACCGACGGATGATGAGTTGGCGGAGGAGGTGGGGATTTCGGCGCCGAAACTGGCGCAACTTCGGGTGGCATCTCTGCGTCCTGCGTCTTTGGATGCGCCAGTGAGTGAGGATGACGGGAAGGAATTGGGGGAAACGGTGGGGGACATGGAGGCTCCGAATCCTTTTGAGCAGCTCAGTGACAGCAACATGATTGATGAGCTAGGGGGGGTGCTGGAGGTTTTGGACGATCGGGAGCGTCGGATCATTACGGCTCGGTTTGGGTTAGAGGGTGGGGTGCCTAAAACCTTGGAGGAAGTCGGGCGACGTTTTGGGGTCACTCGGGAGCGCATTCGGCAGTTGCAGAATGGCGCGTTGGGCAAGATGAGGCGGGCGTTGAGGCGACGGGAAAAGCCGCTCGTTTCGATGTTGGCGGGAGAGTAAAGGGGGGGAAGGATGGAAGCAGAGAAGCGCAAATGGGGGGGGCTGAACTTCTGTTTTCGGAGAAGGATTGAGTGAGAATAGGAAGAAAAACGGGAAGGCGGGGTTGCCTTACTGGAAAAGTAAGCGAGACTCCATGGGCGGCATTCCGCCGTCCCCCCTCCTTTGTTCCCAAAAACTATGGTTTCTCTCGTTGCATTTTTATTTGGATTCGCCGCATGGATCTTCGTGGCATCGTTTTTTGAGTGGTCGCTTCATCGGTTCGTGATGCATCGGCCGCTG
>CANFNA010000174.1 GCA_947448395.1 Chthoniobacteraceae bacterium | reverse complement strand
GAGATCTGGCCCAAGGGGGTTGGGTTCTTCAATAAGGCCTGTGGTAAGAAGCAGATTTCAGACGTGATTTTCCGGACGTATCAAACGGCGGGACATCAAGCGACGGTGGAGACATTGGACTTGATGAAGGACCTTGGATTCCTATGGGCGATGCGTGCAGGGGTGTCGGTCGGGATCAAGGACATGATCATTCCGAAGGAAAAGCACATCGAACTTGAGAACGCTTATAAGCAAGTAGCACTGGTGGATCAGCAATATCACCGCGGTATTATTACCGATGGC
This sequence comes from Chthoniobacteraceae bacterium, assembly GCA_947448395.1. GTDB lineage: Bacteria > Verrucomicrobiota > Verrucomicrobiia > Chthoniobacterales > Chthoniobacteraceae > Chth-196. The sequence continues at coordinate 6,076 of CANFNA010000174.1, read as the reverse complement.
GAGCGTTACAATAAGGTCGTCGATATTTGGACCCATGCTGGTGAAGAAATTGCTAACGTGATGTTCCGTACCTTGGAGCACAACGAAGGCCGCAAGGAATTGAATCCCGTGTTCTTAATGGTGGATTCCGGTGCTCGTGGTAATCGTCAGCAGGTTAAGCAGCTTGCTGGGATGCGCGGGTTGATGGCCAAGCCGGATGGTTCAATTATCGAGCAGCCAATTACGGCGAACTTTCGCGAAGGTTTGACGGTATTGCAGTACTTCATTTCGACTCATGGAGCTCGAAAAGGATTGGCTGATACTGCTCTCAAGACTGCCGACTCCGGCTATCTGACCCGTAAGCTGGTCGATTGCGCTCAGGACGTGATTATTTCACTAGAGGATTGCGGCACCCCCAACGGGATTGTGGTGCGTGCGATCTACGAGGGAGATGAGGAGGTTGTTGATCTCAAGACTCGTCTCATTGGCCGCACGAGTTGTGAGGATGTTAAGGATTCGGTTTCGCAGAAATCGCTTGTGAAGAAGGGCCAGATCATTGACGAGTTAACAGCAGCAGCGATCAATGCGATTGGGGTTGATAAACTCCGTATCCGTTCTGTTTTGACGTGCGAAAGCAAGCGTGGTGTTTGTGCGAAGTGCTATGGACGTAGTCTTGCCACGGGGCAGTCTGTAAAAATGGGGGAAGCGGTAGGGATTATCGCGGCGCAATCTATTGGGGAGCCTGGGACGCAGTTGACTATGCGTACGTTCCACATTGGGGGGGTTGCTTCTCAGACATTTAAACAACCAGTCATTAAGGCAAAGAACGATGGAACCGTGCGTTTCAACGATCTGCGCGTTGTGAAGGGAGTGGATGGGACAAACGTGGTTCTGAATAAGAACGGGAGTGTTTCGATTCATGCTCCAGACGGTCGCGAATTTGAGCGTTATAACATTATCATCGGGACCGTCATTAAGGTAGATGATGGGGCTCAAGTCACCAAGGGCCAGGCATTCGGTGAGTGGGATCCTCACAATGTGCCTATTCTTTCTGAGAAAACTGGTAAAGTCCGTTTTGTGGACATGGTGCAAGGTGTCACGGTTAAGCGTGAGACGGATGAGGCTACTGGAGTTCTCGGCACCGTGGTAATTGAGCACAAGGAAGACCAGCACCCGCAGATTGTCATTGTGGACGAGAAGACGGATGAGGTCATCGCGAGTTACTCGATTCCAGCGGGAGCGGTTGTGGTGGTTGAAGACAAGAAAAAGGTCCAAGCCGGCCAGTTGATCGCGAAGACGCCTCGTAAAGTGGCGAAGACGAAGGACATCACTGGGGGGCTTCCTCGGGTAGCGGAATTGTTTGAGGCACGTCGTCCGAAGGATGCGGCTGAGATTTCTAAGATCGACGGGATTGTTGTGATTGGTGGGACCGTTCGCGGTAAACGGAAGGTGATTGTGAGAAGTGCATCTAAGGATGAGTTTGGTGAATTCATCGAAGAAGAGCATCTTGTACCGTTGAGTAAGCATCTCATTGTCCATAAGGACGATGTTGTGAAGAAAGGGCAGCAGCTTACTGAGGGGCCTGTTCCGCCGCATGATATCCTAGACGTTCTTGGGCCACAGGAGCTTCAGGAGCACTTGGTGAATGAGGTTCAGGAAGTTTATCGTCTGCAAGGTGTGGAAATTGCCGACAAGCACATCGAGATTATTATTCGTCAGATGTTGCGTAAGGTGAAAGTGACGGAGCCCGGTGATACTACAATGTTGTGGGGTGACCAAGTGGATCGATTGACCTTTGAGGATGAAAATCGTCGAGTGGCCGAGAAGGGTGCTAAGCCTGCAATTGCAGTCCCAGTTCTGCTTGGGATTACCAAGGCATCTTTGGAGACCGAGTCGTTTATTTCGGCCGCATCCTTCCAAGACACGACTCGTGTTCTGACGGAAGCGGCAACCTTGGGTCGTATCGACATGCTCCGTGGCTTCAAGGAGAACGTCATTATGGGTCATCTGATTCCTGCGGGCACAGGGTTTCCGTGCCATCGCGATGTAGTGGTGACGATGAGCGAGCCTCATCTCATGGATGAGGGCAGCTCCGATATTGAAGAGGCTTAATAACCGTATCCGATAGTTTCAGAGGCCGGGTTCCTTCTTGGGAACCCGGCCTTTTCTTTTCCTGTTTGCTCTCGGTCAAAGACGGGGGACGTGCAAGTCACGTTGGATGGTCAGGAACTTGCGCTGGCGTATCTCTTGAGCGCTGTTTTCCAAAGTAGTCGTGTTCCCAAGAGGGAGACAAAAGCCGCAAAGGAAAGTGCCGCGAGAGAAGCGAGGATGTCGGAGGGGGCTTTTGAGGGTTGGGTGAGAATGCGTGCCGGAATATTGGCGACCAGAATCACTGGAATAATCCAACTGAATACAAATCGAAAGGCGCCTGTGTAGACGGAGTCAGGATAGCGTCCGATGTTGAAAAGATTGAAGTACCCATAGACTAAGCCTTGGGCGCGGATGATCCAAAAGCAGAGAGTGGAGAGTGAAAAGAGGATGCTATAGTGGATGGATGCACCAAGAAGGATGCATGCGCTGTAGGCTCCCCATTGGATGGGGCTTGGGATGATGGAAAGTTGGTGAAGTGCGTATCCGACAAAAGCTAGTCCGATTCCGGTATTGAGAAGGTTATCTAGACCAAATTGTTTCGTAGAGACGGCGAACTGAGGGTCGATGGGCAAGGTGAGAAGAACGTCCAGTTTCCCTGTGCGCACAAGTTCCGGAAGTTGCGTGACGTTCATGTAGCAGACTGCTTGAAAAAGTTGCGCGATGACTTGGTGGGTTCCAATCAGAGCGACGACCTGCCATTTGTTCCAATCACCGATGTAGTCGATGTGGGAAAAGAGGACTTCCACGAACAGAGCCTGACCCAGGAACCAAAGGACTTCGACGACACTCCAGAGCAGAAAATTGGCTTTGAAACTCATGTCGCGGATCAGGGAGTTGCGCAGCAGGATGGCGTAGACTTTGAGATACCGAGACATGGTTGATAATGGCGAGAGGCGGAGTCGGAAGCTGGTTGCTTGCGGAGATGGCGAAAACTCAGCCGCCGAAAGCTTGGTAACGGCGAACGCCGTGCTTCCAGAGGAGATGGGCGAGGGTTGCCATGAGGAAGATCCAGAGGATTTGCATGGAGAATCCGCGGAGAAGTTCTGAGGTGGAAAGGCGCTCGAGGAGGACCTGGACGGGAAAGTACAGTTCGTAGGGAAAGGGAGCCCACTGCAGGACGCTCTGAACGGTTTTTGGGAGCAGATCGAGTGGGAACACGTGTCCGCTGAGGAAGTACTCGAATGAGTAGAGGAAAAAAATGAGTGTGGACACCTCTAGGAACCAGAAAGCGAGCATGGCCAGCGAGTATGCTAATAGAAACTGCATCAATGCCGATCCTGTGACCGCGAGCAGGAATAGGAGCCAAGTGGATGGATGCGTTGGCCATCGCAGATGTTCGCGCAGAAGCCAAAGAATGAGTCCGAGAACGGGAAGGGTGAGAAGGGTGTAGAGGAAGCGGTAGGAAACAAAAAGAGTGAGGCGGTAGAGGAGGTAGTTGATGGGCTTCAGCAAGAGGGCGCTGATATGCCCGTCTCGGATTTCTGCGGCGATGCGCCATTCGTCTTCGGTGGGGCTTGCGAGATTTTCTACGATGAGGACTCCTACGAAGTAGAAGACCATCGTTGCAAAAGAGTAATCGAGAACGGCGCCATTCGCTTCGCAGACTGCTTTCCAAACCAACACGGTGGCGAAGAGTGGAGCGATGCCGAAGAGGCTCCGAAGAACGAAGTTCCAACGGTAGACGAAAGTATCTTGGAGCCCGACGCCGAAGACTTTGAGATAGAGGGAGTGGATCATCGGGCCGCGCCGGACTGTTTTTGAATGAGCTCGGCGGCGAGGTTCATGGCGGTGAGCATGCTTTTGGATCGGGCTATCCTTTTTCCTGCTATTTCGAATGCCGTTCCGTGATCCGGGCTAGTTCTAGGGAAGGGCAAGCCGAGGGTGACGTTCACTCCCTCGTCGAAAGCATGTAGTTTCAAGGGGATTAATCCTTGGTCATGGTACATGCATAGAACCCCGTCGAATCGGCCTTCTACCGCGTGATTGAATACGGTGTCTGGGGACCACGGTCCGGAAAACTCTGCGGTCTGTTCTGAGGCGAGCTCACGAAGAGCGGGTTCAATCGTCTGGATTTCTTCCGAGCCCAGAAGGCCGGATTCTCCGGCGTGTGGGTTGAGCCCAGCGATGGCGATCCGTGGGACTTTTCCGGTGCGCAGAGCGAGAAATGCAGACAGGAGTTTTCCAACGCGCACGATTTCGGAGGTGCGGAGGGATTGTGAGACTTGATGAATCGGGATGTGGGCTGTGACTAGGGCTACGGTGATTTTCCCGCCGGTCAGAAGCATGGCATGATTGTGGCAGTTCCAGCGTGAGGCGAAGAATTCGGTTTGGCCGGGGAATGCGAATCCGATTTCCCGCATTCGGGCTTTGTGGATGGGGCCTGTGACAACCGCGGCGAAGCGTCCCTTCAGGGTACCTTGAACGGCGGTTTCGAGGGCATTGAGAGCTTCGAGGGAACCTTCTCGAGTCGGGATTCCTGGTGCGGCGTGAAGATTGCCGAGGACTTCAAATTGGAAGTTCGGGGTGAGTTGAGGGGACGCCAAGGCTTCACGAATAACCTCTGGGCCGATCCCTGCCGGATCGCCCACGGTGACGGCGATACAAGGCCGCGCACTCACGCTAAAAAATCTTGATGTAGGCTTTTTTGCGGAGCTTCGAAACCCATTCTTCCTGCGCCTTTTGGCGTTCTTGAGCGAGGAGAACCTTTTCGATGGTATCGCGAGCCTCTGTGAGGGGTTGAGTGGAGCGCGGGCGTCTGGATTCTGCGAAGAGCAAATAGACACTATCGCCCAGAATAATGGGTTGGCTGCTTTGGCCCGGCTTGAGGGACATTGCCGTTTTCGAAAGGCTTTCATTCAAGGTCCCGGCCTTGATCCAGCCCCAGTCTCCGCCATTTTCCGCGGTGCTATCGTCTGAGTAAGTTTTAGCCATTTCCTCGAAGGTAGCTCCAGAGGTCACCTTGGTACGAATTTCCTCCGCGAGTTTCGTGCGAGTTTCGAGAGATCCTTTTTCGGCAGAGCGCAGAATGATCATTCTGAGTTGGACCTGCTCATCGGTGGTGAACTCTTTGAGATTGGCGTCGTAGAACGCTTTGATTTTATCCGCTGGAACCACGGAGGCGGATTTGACGGCCTGCTGGCGCATGCTTTGGACGATAATTTTGTCCATTTCTTCCTTACGGAAGCGTTCGATGGTGTAACCGAAGGAGGCCAATTTGCGGGAGAAGGCGCTGCGATCGCCCTTATATTCCTCGCGAATGATCGTATTGATACGGTCTTCGAGGAGGTATGGGGGGAGGGAGTATCCCTGTTTTTTGAAGTAGGCGAGGATGAGCTGACGGTCGATGAGCTCGTTGATGGCTTCCGTCCGGATGTCCTTGATGGCTTTTTCGAGTTCTTTCCCCTTCAGCTTCTCGTGGGCTGCGCGTTCTTTGGCTCCGACGAGTTCGCGGATCTGTGAAAAGGTGATGACCTTGTCATCCACCACGGCGGCTAGCCCATCCAGCACTTCCTGTGCTTGGAGGGAGATAGGGCGGAGTGGAGTGAGCAAAAGACCCACGGCAAACAGAGATCTAGAAAGGAGAGAAATAGAGGGTCGAGACATATCCGTATCAAGGAAGTGCGTTCACAGGCTAAGGTGGGCGGCACTGAAGTCAAGGGGGGCAGGATAACGAGTCTTTAATGGTTTAAGGCTTGGCGTAGCAGGTTCAGGGCGGACTGTGTGACAAGTTGTTTAAAGCTAAGGCGGTCTGTGGTGTAGACATACTTTTCAACCCATTCCGTTCCGTCTGCAGCCGAGAGTCCGATAAAGACGGTTCCGAGTGGTTTTTCAGGAGTGCCCCCTCCAGGGCCGGCGATTCCCGTCGTGGAAAGTCCGAAAGAAGCTCCTGAGCTTTTTCTGACCGCTTGAGCTAATGCCCGAGCGACTTCGCTGCTGACTGCTCCAT
>CANFNA010000173.1 GCA_947448395.1 Chthoniobacteraceae bacterium | reverse complement strand
GGGGGGGGCGCGAAAAAAGAGAAGGGAGGGGGGAGGACGGTGGCAGAGGACGCTTTGATTATCGAGGGGTTCTGCGAGATGCTAACTAAAGATCTTTTCTAAGTTTTTCGTTTGACGCTTTTCAGAGGTGCTGTCATCACGGAGGCGCTTTCTTAGCCACTTCCGCGACGGAAAGCTAAAGTCTCATAGGTGTGAGCCTTTGGTAGGTTAGTTAACAACTTCTTTTACCCCATGAACAAAGCAGAACTCGTTAGTTTGATTCAGAAAAACCTCGGTAATGAAACCAGCAAAGCCGCAGCAGAGCGTTCTTTGGACGCAGTGCTCGAAGGTATCAAGACTGGTTTGAAGAAAGGCAGTGTCGTTCAGTTGGTCGGGTTTGGTTCGTTCAAGGTGACGAGTCGCAAGGCTCGTATCGGGATCAACCCGAAGACCAAGGAAAAGATCAAGATTCCTGCCTCTAAGTCTGTGCGTTTCAGCGCTGGTAAGGATTTGAAGTCCAAGGTCAGCAAAGCCAAGGTCTAGTAGATTTCCCCCTACCGAGACACCCCGTTTTGTTTTGCAAAACGGGGTGTCTTTTTTTTGCTCACGACCTTCGGGATTGTGCGGACCTGAATGAGGAGGAGAGTATAGGGAATGAAACGTCTCGACGGCCGTGATGCCGACCAACTCCGTGCGATCTCCTTCACCCCGGGAATTGCTCCGTATGCTGCTGGCTCGGTTCTTGTGGCTTTTGGGGATACCAGGGTGATCTGCAGCGCCACGGTGGAGGAATCGGTTCCAAGGTGGATGAAGGAGCAGAACGTTAAAGGGGGATGGTTAACCGCTGAGTACTCCATGCTCCCGTACTCAACTCTGGAGCGGAAGGCGCGGGATTCTTCACGTGGCAAAGTCGATGGGCGGAGCATTGAGATCCAGCGTCTGATTGGCAGGTCGCTTCGGGCTGTTGTCGATTTGGAGGGGCTAGGAGCACGAACTTTGTGGGTGGATTGCGATGTGCTGCAGGCGGATGGCGGGACCCGTACGGCAGCAGTCACCGGTGGGTGTGTAGCGGCGGTATTGGCGACTCGTAAGTTGGTGGCTGATGGAAAACTGAAGAAGCTCCCGATTCGGCAGTTGGTGAGTGCAGTGAGCGTGGGGGTTTATCGGGACGAGGTGGTGCTGGACTTGAATTATCGGGAGGACAAGGAGGTGACTGTGGATTTCAACGTCGTGATGACCGAGGGGGGGCAATACGTGGAGGTTCAGGGATCGGGCGAAGAGGCGGTTTTTAGTCCCGAACAGTTGGCTCAGATGCTGGAGATGGGGAGGAAGGGAGCTGCAGCCTTGGTGAAGGCGCAGCAGCGTGCTTTGGGAATTGATATGGGAGCGGAGGGATCAATTTAAGGAACGTGGCAAAGACTCTCACCGAGGGTCTTTCGGAAGGGTTCTGAAGGAAAACGCTTGACCCAGAGGGCGTCCTTCTCCACCTTGCGCCCCCCAATTTATTCCTCAAGGAGATCTCTATGAGCCAAGTTTGCAGCATTACCAAGGCGAAGCCTTCACGCGGATCAGTGATCCACCGTCGCGGTTTGGCCAAGAAAAAAGGCGGAATCGGTCAGCACGTAACCAAGGTGGTTGCGCGTACTTTTCGCCCGAACCTTCAGACTAAGCGTATCTGGGTTTCTGAGGAAAAACGGTTTGTCACAGTCAAGTTGACAGCGCGTGCTTTGAAAACCGTTTCGAAGAATGGAGCCTACGCGACCTTGAAGAAGGCTGGGCTACTTTAATCCTTCTGTTTTAGCTATTTTTGTTTAACAAGTTGCACCCCAAAAATCCTATGGCCTACAGCGTAAAAAGTAAAAAATCCGGAAAAACCTATTTCCTCCATTCTCGTAACCAGACTCTCAAAGGGGGTCAGACGGTGACCTTGTATTTCTTTGCAGGTGAGCCGAAGGAAGGCGCGATTGATGCACTTCCAGCAGGTTATGAGGTTTCCGAAAATGAGAAGACAGGTCTTCCTCTTTTGAAGAAGAGTGCCAAGAAGTAGCCTGAATATTTAGGATACGTAAAGTTTACGACCCCGCCATCCGGCGGGGTCTTTTTTTTACGTGTGAGGCTGGGCTATCTAGCTCGTGGGTGAAACTTAAAATGAATCGCCTTGAGGCGCTTCTGCTCTACGTGCGTGTAAATCTGGGTTGTTGCAATATCAGCGTGGCCGAGGAGTTCTTGGATGATTCGGAGGTCAGCGCCATTCTCGAGTAGATGGGTGGCGAAGGAGTGTCTGAGTAAGTGTGGATAGACATTCTGGGGCAACCCAGCCAAACGAGCCGCCCCTTTCACTAGCTGCCAAATGCGGTCTGGCGTTAGTCCCCTTCCTCGCACCGATAGAAAAAGGTGACTACGAGTTTGTTTGGAAACTAATTGGGGACGTTCTACTCGCAGATAGATATCCATGGCCTCTGCGGCTTTGGTTCCGACGGGGAGTACGCGCGTTTTGTCACCTTTTCCGGTGACACGCAGGATGCGGTTTTCCAGATCTAGGTTCTCCAATCGAGCGCTGCATAGTTCTGAAACTCGAAGACCACAGGCATAGAGAACTTCGAAGATTGCCCGGTTTCTGAGGGCGAGAGGGCCTTCGAGTGGCAGGCTTTCTAGGAGACGCTCGATCTGTTGTTCATTGAGTGTTTCCGGCAAGTACCTCTCGATTCTTGGCAGCGGAAGGACCTCTGCAATGTCTCTGGCAATTCGCTCTCTTTGCGTAAGCCATCGGAAGAAGATCTTGATGGCAACGACCACAAGCTTGATAGAGGCGGTCGCGAATCCCGCCTGCTTTCGTTGCGCCAGAAAGGCCGTAAGCAACTCTCGCGTGATTTGGCCAGAGGCGTTGATGTTGGCTGTTTGGGAGGCCCATTTTGAGAGGGCTTCCAGCGAGAGCCTTGTCGACAATTGGTAATTCTCGGACAGGCCCCGCTCGGCTGCCAGATACAGCAGGAAGTCTTCAATATCCTGATGCATGGAGGCGTTTGGTGGTTTTCCAAAAGATCAGCTATTCAGCGGAGCTCCTGTGAGGCGTTGAAAGGCCTCTTGATATTTGGCACTGGTTCGGTCGATGACGCTTTCGGGAAGTGAAGGCGCTGGCGGGGTTTTATCCCATGTCAAAGTTTCTAGGTAATCCCTGACAAATTGCTTATCGAAACTCGGTGGGCTTATCCCGAGTTGATAATCCGTTTTAGGCCAGAAACGCGAGGAGTCGGGAGTCAGACATTCATCGATCAAAATGACCTGACCGTTCCAGATCCCAAATTCAAATTTGGTATCAGCGATAATAATTCCTTTTTCTTCCGCATAAGCGCGGCCGGTTTCATAGAGCCTTATGGCATAATCCCTGACGGTCTTAGCGACATCAGGACCCAATATTTTGACACAATGCTCCCACGATATGTTTTCATCATGCCCGCTCGCCGCTTTTGTTGAGGGGGTAAATATAGTCTGCGGTAATTGCTGTGCTTGCTGCATGCCTTCGGGCAGGGAAAGGCTGCAGATGCTTTTGGAGGTTTGGTACTCCTTCCATCCTGATCCAGCAAGATACCCGCGAACCACACATTCTACGGGAAGCGGGGTCGCTTTTTTGACAAGCATCGAGCGTCCTTTTAGTTCCGATTCGAAGGGGCGAAGAATTTCAGGGAATTGTGCAAAGTCAGTTGCCACGATCTGGTTCGGCAGAAAGTCGAATTTTTCGAACCAGAAGGCCGAGAGTCCTGTCAAAACATCGCCTTTTCGAGGAATCGCATTGGGTAGAATGCAGTCGAAAGCAGAGATGCGATCCGAGGCCACCAAGAGTAAAGTTTCGCCTAAATCGAATATTTCGCGCACTTTGCCGGAGGCTACTTTGGGGATGCCGGGTAATTCGAGGGAATGGAGGAGCATAACGAGCGAAGGGTTTGAAGGGTTGGATTATTGAAGGGTTTCCATGAGGACCTCATGGACCATCGGCCAGGGGAGGTCTTCGGCTTGCTTCCAGACACCAGGCCGGACGGGAAGAACAAAGAGGTTCTTCCCGTTTCTAAACTTTTTGTCGAGCTGCAGGGCGCGTACGGCTGGGTCGAATAGTTCTGGATGCCCTTGGTGGGCAAGCGGTAAGCCAGCCCGAGTGAGTTGTTGGGTCAGGGATTCTAAAAGTGTCGGCTCGCAGAGTTGGAGACGCAGGGCGAGGTTTGTTGCGGCCACCATGCCGATGGCGATCGCCTCGCCATGGGTGAGCGTGTACCTAGCGCTTAATTCTAGAGCATGACCAATCGTGTGGCCGAAGTTCAGAACATTCCGGATTCCAAGTTTGTCGAATTCATCCTGTTCCACCACGGCTGCCTTTAGCCTGACGCATTGGGTAACGATTTGGATAAGGGTTTCAGGATCGAGAGCGATGAGCTTTTCCAGTGCTGGGCCCTCGAGGAGTTCAAATAGTGAGGCGTCACAGACCACGCCATACTTAATGACTTCTGCGGTGCCGGATCGAAGTTCGCGAGGGGAAAGAGTTCTCAGGACGGACAGGTCGCAAAGAACAAGGCGGGGCTGCGAAAACGCCCCCATGATGTTTTTTACCCCGCCAAAGTTAACGGCGACTTTTCCCCCAACGCTCGAGTCGACGGCTGAAAGGAGGGTGGTGGGGATTTGGACGAAGGGGACGCCCCTTCGGTAGACGGCTGCCGCGAAGCCTCCCAAGTCTCCTACGACCCCTCCCCCTAAAAGAACAACTAGCGGAGCGGCTCCCGCATCGGGGAAATGCTCTAGCAGGGCAGCGCAGGTTTTAGAAAATTCTTCCCAGTTTTTCCCCCCTTCAGAGGCTGGAATGTCATGGCGGACGACCTGCTGAAACCCTGCCTCAGTGAGGGAATGTCGGAGGGTATCGAAATAGAGGGAGCCGACCTGGGGGTTGGTGAGGACAAAAGCATTTGTCTGAGAGATGCCATGCGAGCGGAAGAGAGATCCGGCTGCTGAAAGGCAGCCAGAACCAATGAGAATGGGGTAGGAACGAGAGCCTAGGGCGACATCAACGCGAGAAAGCATGGCGGGGGAGATGGTAGCCTGATTCGCGGGCGAGGCGACACTCAAAGATTGGGCATCGATCCAAAGGGGCGGGTCTCTCTGGGCAAAAGAAAAAGGGCTGCCTCGGAACCCGAGACAGCCCTTCTTTAGAGGAGACTTTTTGAAGCGAACTTAGAAAGCAACGCCGAGACCGATCGATCCGACTACGTCGTTTTCACTAACGTTGCCGGTAGCTTTTTTATCGGTGTTATAGTAGGTTGCGCCCGTGTTGACAGTCCAAGTCCCGTAGGATTTCGAAACAGGGAGGGTATAGGCCACATTGAGTCCTGCAGCGAAGTAGCTATAGCCATTCTTCCCATAGTATCCATTGGATCCAACACCAAGTGTTACAGGGAGGGTTACGTTGAGGGGGCCAACTGCGGTCCCTGGAGCGACACTAAGCTCCCACAAGCTCCCGCCAGTTTTAGCACCGCTGATTGCGGGGCCCGACTTGGCGTCGGTTTCAAGGGAGTAGGTCAATGCAGGATGGAGGGCCAATGCTCCTAGCAGGTCGGAGTCATCGAAAGAGAGCTTGGAACTCCAAAGCTGAGAGTCGTTAGTGGTAGAGTTGTTCGGATAGTTGATGAAGGCGTAGCTCTCCGTGAGGGTGAACTTGCCGAAAGTGAGGGCGAGACTTGGGGTCACGTCGGACTCATACCAGGAACGGTTGTTCGTCGAAGTATTTCCGTGCGGATTGCTGTAGCTCTGCCAGAGGCCGAGGCTGAACACTGCCTTGTTCAAGAAACCGTCTCCTTCATAAGCCTTCAAATTCAGGTCTAGGTAAGGCTGGAAACTGGGGGAGTGGTTAGTCTGAAGCACCCCGTGGAAGTAATACGCGGTGACCACGTTTACGCCGAGGTCGCCGGAGATGGCGCTTTCAGCGAGCTTCTCAGGAGCAGTTTTGCAGCACTTCGAAGTCGTGCCTGCGAAGGACAACGTAGGAAGGGTCACGACTGCAGCGATTGCACAAAGTTGTGCGACGGTATTTTTGGTCATTGTTTTTGTGTGTTTTTTTAAGGTCAGTCTGCCCGTTTCCGATCAGTAATCTGTCCTTAAGGATTGCTTAACTGCCAATCATTTGGCGTTAGAACAAGTATAAAATTTAACACATTTGAAACATTAGCCTGACAAAATTAAACCATGGTGGTCGTTTTGCCGCAGAAAAACAGGGGTGCTAGCGACCGCAAACCCGCCTTAAGTCAGGCGCTGCGGCTTTCGTGGCGGAGTACAGATAACTACGTATTCTATCCTGAGCAAAGCGTGTTTGCACCGCAGAGCTGCATAGCCATTTCAGACT
>CANFNA010000172.1 GCA_947448395.1 Chthoniobacteraceae bacterium | reverse complement strand
AGTTCGGGGGGGCTTTCGCCACAGGGAATCGATCCGGTTCCTTTGGATCCACCTGCTCCAGCGCCCGCCCCTCGGGTGGAGCCACCGACCCCAGCGCCGGTGGGTGGGGGGGATGGCCGGTTGAAGGTTGCTCCGACGCAGGAGAGTAAGCCGGAGGAGGTCAAGGAGGAGAAGATCGAGAAGAAGTCTCCTTTGGAAGAGGCTCAACTGAGGTTAGAGACAGCGATTGCTGAGGCTGTTCAGGCTTCTAAGGAGTATGACCGGTTGAAGGGAAAGAAGGACCCGAATACGGCGCAAAGGGTTGCAATTGCGGATGCGAAAAAGGCCAAGGCTGCAGCGGACTACAAGGTGTCACAGGCTCAGAAGGAGTTAGACCAGTTGAGTAAGTCTCTCCAACCAAGTTTGGAGCCCAATGCACCTGCGGCGCCTGCAGTTAAGCCGCAGAGTGGGGAATTGAATCCTACGGCTCCTCAACTGCCCATTCCGGTGCCGGAACCTCGCGAGGAGCCAAAGCCAGAGTCGAAGCCTGCAGAGCCTGGGATGAAGAAGCCCAAGGCATCGGAAGGCTCAAAGGCATCTTCTACGGAGGGCGCTGCATTCAAAACGAAGGAAGGGCCGAAGACTTTGGGCGCAGGACCGAACAGCATAGGCATGGAATTTGCGCCGGTTGGCGATGTGATGTTTTCAGTCTATGAGACTCGTGTTAAGGACTTTATCACATTTTCAAGTGAGGCTGGGTTTTCCAAGTCAACGTGGAAGAACCCAGGGTTCGAGCAATCGTTGGATCATCCGGTGGTCAGGGTCAGTTGGAACGACGCAAATTTGTTCTGCAAATGGCTGACGGAGCGTGAGCGCAAGCTCGGGCTCTTGGCTGCGGGCGAATATTATCGATTGCCCACCGATGAGGAGTGGAGCAAGGCAGCGGGGCTTCCTGAGGAAGGAGGAGACAGTCCTCAGGCGCGCGACCATCTGTTTGCCGATCGGTTTCCTTGGGGGATTCAGTGGCCACCACCAGTGGGAAGCGGAAATTTCCGAGGACAAGAAACTGGTTCGGATATTGCGATTAAAGGGTACACCGACGCCTTTCCATGGACTGCGCCAGCCGGTTCCTTCAAGCCGAATGAGTACGGCTTGTATGATATGAGCGGGAATGTTTGGGAGTGGTGTATGGATACCTTCAACAAACAAGCCAAGGTGCGGGTGCTTCGGGGTGGCGCCTTTGATGTGTCCCTGAAGGATGGGCTGATTTCTTCTTGTCGTATTTCAGCGCAACCGGAACGGGATCGGGACTCTTGGGGGTTCCGCGTTGTGCGCTCAAAGGATGGAGGCAAGGGAGGGCAAAAGGCCCCCTAACTTTCGGAGACTTCTGATTTCACTGAAAGTTCTAAGGGCCCAGCTTCCGTGCTGACAAGCATGGAGGGGTTCAAGGTTATTGGGGGATCTGAGTTCATTGTTTAGCGCTGAGGCATGAGTTCTCGTCTTCAATTTCGGCTAGATGCCCTTGCCTCTGGTTCTCGTGCGAGGGCGGCGACGTTCAAAACGCTTCACAATGAGGTTAAAACGCCTCTCTTTATGCCGGTGGGCACGCAGGCCACGGTTAAAGCGCAACTCACGCAAAGTCTGGAGGATGCGGGGTCTCAAATTCTACTCGCGAATACCTATCATCTCCTGTTGAGGCCCGGGGCGGAGGTGTTCCGTCAACTTGGTGACATTCACCGGTTCATGAGTTGGGAAAGGTCCGTGCTGACGGACTCTGGCGGTTTTCAGATTTTTTCGCTGCCGCACGCTCGATCTATGAGTGAGGAAGGGGCGGTGTTTCAGAGTTATTTGGACGGGCAGACGATTTTACTCAGTCCCGAGGTGAGTATCGAGACGCAGAAAGCGATAGGCAGCGACATCATGATGGTGTTGGACCAATGCATTCCTTCGACCGCTCCCGAGTCTGTTGCCAAGGAGGCAATGGAGATTACGCATCGTTGGGCGCGGCGCAGTTTAGAGGCTCGAGGGGAGTCCCCTCAGTCGATGTTCGGAATTGTGCAAGGGGCTTTATTTGAGTCGCTCCGGAAGGAGAGTGCGTCCTGTCTTGGGGAGATGCCTTTTGACGGCTTCGCAATTGGCGGTCTGGCGGTTGGCGAAGGCAAAGAGGCTCGTGAGTCCGTTTGCGAATTCACGGCATCGCTGCTTCCAGCTGATCGGCCGCGTTATCTGATGGGGGTTGGAACGCCTTTGGACATCTTGGAAGCGGTGCATCGTGGAGTGGATATGTTTGACTGCATTATTCCGACACAGGTTGCACAGCGGGGAGGGGCTTTTACTTCCCGAGGGTTTTTGCAACTTCGGCGGGGAATTTATAAGTTTTCGAATGAGGCCTTGGATCCGGAGTGTCCGTGCCCGACCTGCCGGCGATACAACCGAGCGTATCTCCATCATTTGACTAAGACGAAAGAGACGTTGGGGTGGCAACTCTTGGGCCAGCACAATATCTACTTTTATCACAGCCTGATGCGGGAGATTCGGGCGAGTATTCTAGAAGACCGTTTTCTAAGATTGTACGCGGAGAAACGCGTGTTTTTGCAGGAGGACGATTTGGACAATCCGGTCGTGACTCCCAAAGTAAAGCGTAAGAAGAGTCCACCTCAGAAGCTTGGGGAGTATGAAGTTCATATCGCGATGGAGGGGTTTGCGAGCATCCGGCATGTTTCTTCAGGGGAGATCATGCACTCCAGAACGGCGCCTATGGAGGAGGCCCGTGCGCTTTACGTGGAGCAGTCCTTTTTAGGGGAACGATTGGCAGCACGTCTTTTCAGCGGGGAAGTGCGGCCGCCGTTGGTTGTTTGGGATGTTGGATTGGGTGCGGCAGCCAATGCGATGGCAGCCATTGAGAGTTATGAGTCGGAAGCGCGCAAAGGTGAGGTGCGTCCGATGCGGATTGTTAGTTTTGAAAACGATCTAAATTCCTTGGAACTCGCCTTCCGAAATTCGGACAAGTTTTTGTATCTGCGGCACAGCGGGCCTGCGTGGATTTTGAAACAAGGCGAGTGGGTTTCCCGAGAGTTTCCGGGTTTGAGTTGGCGGTTGGTGAAAGGGGATTTTGTGAAGGAATTGAAGCGCGTGGAGGAACGTCCTGAAGTGATTTTCTACGACATGTTTTCGAGCAAAACTTGCGTGGACCAGTGGTCTCACGCTTTGTTCCGCGATCTCTTCCAAGCATGTGGGTCCGGTGCCAGTGAACTTTTTACCTACACCTGTTCGACGGCATCTCGAGTTGCGATGCTTGCGGCAGGCTTTTTCGTCGCGAAGGGACGAAATGCGGGTGAGAAGCAGGAAACCACCATCGCGTTTACTCCTGAGGCTCGGTTGGGTGAATTTACCGAGCGCTATGATTGTTTGGGAGCGGAGTGGTTAAAGAGGTGGCGGCGATCAGCGGCTAAGATGCCTTCAGACTTCACCCTGGAGCAGAGACTCGAGTTGGAGAGTAAAATTGAGGGCCATTTGCAGTTTGAGGAGCCATAGACGCCGTAATGCCGTTTTTTGCGGCAGCCAGACGGGTCGACGTTTTTTGCTAAAATTGCGAGAAAGACATGGAAATGAGGGAGGGCTCCGCGTTGTCTTTGAGGGATGGATGACGCAGCTCTGAATTTCCTTCTCGAACTCCTTCAAAAGCCTAGTCCGACAGGCTTCGAGGCGCCGGGTCAACGTTGTTGGCTTGAGTATGTGCGGCAGTTTTCAGATGGAACCGATTCCGACGCCTATGGGAATGCATGGGCGGAACTTCGTGGGAGCGGACCGAAGGTCATGTTGGCTGCTCATGCCGATGAGATCGGATTTATCGTAAAAAACATCACCAAGGACGGGTTTCTGCGGATGGATCGCATTGGTGGATCTGACACTGCGACGGCTCGAGGACGGCGCCTTCAGATCTTGGGGGACAAGGGATCGGTGCGCGGTTTAATTGGAAATACGGCGATTCATTTGCGGAAAGGCAGCGGGGACGAGAAGGTTCCGAAGATTCATGAGTTGTTTGTGGATGTGGGGGCTACATCGCCAGCGGAGGTGAAGGAGTTGGGGATTCGGGTCGGACACCCGGCTGTTTACGCAGATGAGGCGGAACGTTTAGGGGCACATCGGATTGCGGGCCGGGCGCTGGATAATCGCATTGGCGGGTTTATCCTCTCGCAAGTGATGGCGCGCCTTTACAAGAGCCGTGCAAGTGCCCATGTGTTTGCCCTGAACGCGGTTCAGGAGGAGATTGGTGGGTATGGGGCAAAAATGGCGACTTACCGTTTGAAGCCCGAGGTGTGCATTGTTCTGGATGTCACCCACGCAACGGATTCACCCGGGATATCGCAGGACGAACATGGGGAGGTTGATTTGGCGGGAGGGCCCAGTATTTCGCATGGGGCATGCAATCATCCCGAGGTGGTAAAGAGACTCATAGAAGTATCCGCTAACAAAGGGATTCCTATTCAACACGAGAGCGCCTCACGATCGACGGGCACGGATGCAGATGTGATCTTTGATGTGCAAGAAGGCATCCCGACGGCGCTGGTGTCGCTGCCGCTGCGATACATGCACTCGGTTATCGAAGTCGCCGACCTACGGGACGTGGAGCAGGTAATTGAGCTGCTTGTGGGTTTCGTTCGATCCCTTCAGGATGGTGAAACATTCCGAGTCAGACTTTAAGCCACCGCATTAGCGATTGGCGACGGATGGGCCCAGAGCTCTTACTTTTCACCGATGATCCACGTGATGGATCCTGCGGTAGGCCGGATTCGTCCTGCTGGATGTTCGCCGCGGAGCACTTCTTGAATCACGGACTCTTTGGAGGGGTCGTTTACGAGGAACGCCACAGATCGCGCTGCGTTGAGGAGCGGGAAAGTAAACGAAACTCTTTGTGGCGGGGGCTTGGGGCCTCGAGCTGGAATGACTGTCCGAGCGGATTCTTCCAATGCAGGCGAGCCTGGAAAGAGAGAAGCGGTGTGTCCATCCTCGCCCAATCCCAAAAGCAAAAGATCGTGGGCATAGATGGGTTCGTTAAAGCGTGAAGCAACCGCAGCCAGCTGGGAGGCACATTCGAGAGAGGCTTGTTCCGCATCAATCTCGCCGCGGATTCGGAAGACATTTCCCTCTGGAATGGGAATGCGACCGAGCAGCGATTGATGAGCCATGCGGTAATTGCTATCGGCGTGATCTGGGGGGACGCATCGTTCGTCTCCGAAAGTAATTTGAACTCGATTCCAGGGCAGAGCGTCTGGGGTTGCCGCGAGTTGGTCGTATACAGCCTTGGGCGTATTTCCACCGGCCAGACCCAAGCGAAAGAGGCCCCGTTCAGCGATCGCTGCCCTTCCAATTTCGATTACGTGGGCGGCAGCGTCTTGAGCGAAGGAAGGAGTGCGGAGAAGGGTGGGAGTCATCATAGTTAGACTGGGGGACATGGGATGAAGGCCTCGAGACGTGCGTTTTTTGGGGAAGGAATCGAGAGGTGAATCAGGGAAGCCTTTCGCAGGTGAAATCGCGAAGCATCTGGGGAATTGAGAACAGATGCAGCCAGCAGCGAAAGGTCGGGTTGATGGCCAACGAGAATCAAAGTCTCGAACGAAGCATACGCTTCAATTTCGTGAAGAGCTTCCTCGGGGTGCATTCCTGGGCAAGCCCAAGGACACGGCAAACATTCAATTCCGAGTGTTTCAGCCACAGGCGCGGCGGTTTCAATCGCGCGGACCGCCGTGCTGGATAGAACCAACCGAGGTACTGCGCGGTAGGTCTTCAAAAAATTTGCTACATAGGCTGCCTGGCGATGGCCTTTGTCAGAAAGAGGACGCAGGAGGTCGGTAGGAGCGTAGGTGTCCGCATTCGCATGGCGGAGAAGTAGCAAATTCATGGCTCGCAAGAAGCGATGCTTCTTTGTTGTGAACTTACATGACCATTCCGCCGTCCACAGTGAGGCACTGACCGGTGATGTACTTGGCTTCAGCGCTTGCGAGAAAAGCGACTGCAGAGGCGATATCGTCCGGTTCACCAAAGGTTCCAAGGGGAATTTGCCCTACCACGGCTTGCTTAATCTTCTCGGGGAGGACCTCCGTCATGTCCGTTGTGATGAAACCTGGTGCGACTACATTGCAGGTGATTCCTCGAGAGGCCAATTCACGGGCGATCGTTTTGCTCATCCCAAGAACACCCGCCTTCGATGCCGCATAGTTGGCCTGTCCCGCATTTCCCATGAGTCCCGCCACCGATCCAATATTAATAATCCTTCCAGAGCGCTGCTTGATCATCGAGCGCTCGAAAGCCTGAATGAAATTAAAGGTTCCTTTTAGATTGGTATCGATGACGATGTCCCAATCTTCCTCTGAAAGCCT
>CANFNA010000171.1 GCA_947448395.1 Chthoniobacteraceae bacterium | reverse complement strand
CTACACTAATGACCATGACGCACCACACCGGGGCCCTTCCCAGTCGCTCCCAAACCGTCGAGTTTCAAGCAACGTTTCGCCGAGCCTATCGGTGGATGCTTCTCGCCCGTTTAGCCGAAGAAAAGGTAGCATCCCTCTTCCGCTCCGGAAAAATTATTGGGGGTGTTTTCTTAGGAAAGGGTCAGGAAGCCATCAGTGTATCGACTGGGATGTCCTTACGTGATGGTGATGTATTTGCGCCTCTGATCCGGGATCAAGCTGGTCGATTGGCTTTTGGAGAGAGCCTCTTAGATTTGTTTCTGACTTATCTAGGAGCTAGATCGGGACCGATGCGTGGACGCGATGGCAATGTTCATCGCGGCCGGCCGCAGAATGGAATTTTACCGATGATCTCTCACCTCGGTTCCATGATTTCGGTCGTGAATGGGGTTCTAATAGCCAACCGGTTTCAGTCTCGTGAAGGGACTGTTGGAGCCGCGTGTCTTGGCGATGGCGCGACTTCCACGGGGGCATTTCATGAGGCGCTTAATCAAGCTGCTGTAGAAAATCTGCCTTTGGTTTTGGTAGTGACAAATAATCAGTATGCCTACTCCACTCCGAATCACCTTCAATTTGCATGCAAAGACCTTGTGGACAAGGCCTTAGGGTATGGAGTTACAGGCCACTCAGTGGATGGAACAGATTTGGCCGATTGCCTCGTGCAAATATCAGGAGCAGTAGAGGCCGCGCGATCCGGAGGGGGGCCTCAATTGGTTGTTGCAAGTTCTCTACGCCTGGTTGGCCATGGCGAGCATGACGACGCGCATTATATTTCACCGCAGTTGCGCGAACTTCCCGTGGGGCGTGATTGCTTGTCCGTGGCAGAGTCTCGCATCTTATCCGAGGGATGGGCTGATCGGGAAACGCTCCAAATTTGGCATCGGGATGCTCTTCAGCAAATTGAGGAAGCAGTCGCCTACAGTGTGAGAGAAGCGACCCCAGACCCAGCTCACGAGGAGTGGCGTGCCATCTCTAGCTTGCAACTCACCGAAGGATAAACCGATACGTAGATAAACATATCGCTCCCTTAAACGCTGGGTTACCTCCCCCGAATTCCTCTTCACCTTGTGATTACCTATCTCGAAGCTATCCGCGAAGCGCAAAACCGAGCCCTTCAAGATGATCCCCGAGTCTATATTTATGGACAGGATATCGGTGCGTTCGGGGGTGCATTCAAGGCCACTAAAGGACTGGCGCAGAAATATCCCGGCCGTGTTATCGACTCACCAATCAGTGAAGACGCGATGGTTGGTTCTGCCATTGGAGCGGCAATCCAAGGAATGCGTCCAATCATAGAGATGCAATTTGCCGATTTTTCCACGGTCGGCTTCAATCAAATTACCAATCAGGCCGCGACTGTTTTTTGGAGGACGGGAGTCCCCTGCCCGATTACCATTCGAATGCCCTGTGGGGGCACCGCTGGCAGCGGACCATTTCACTCTCAAAGCTTGGAAGCTTTGTATGCCCATATTCCGGGCCTCGTCGTCTTAACGCCAGCAACTGTCGAGGACGCCTATTCAATGCTTCTCGCGGCAGTCGATTGTGATGACCCCGTGATTTTCTGTGAGCATAAATACCTCTATTATCACCTGAAGGCCGAGCGATTACCTGAGCAAGCTCTCCCTATCGGCCGAGCGAGAATTGCGCGGCCGGGGCGAGATGCAACAGTGATCACCTACAGCGCTATGCTCCACGAGTCATTAGCCGCGGCAGTCGATCTGGCTGAGGAAGGTTGGGAAATCGAGGTGATTGATCTCCGCTCCGTTAAACCTCTGGATACTGACACCATTCTTGCTTCCGTCTCGCGCACTGGCCGAATCCTCGCAGTGGGTGAAGCCTGGCCGTGGGGCGGCGTAACCGCTGAAATTCTCGCTCGAATTGCCTCGGAGGGATTCAATTTATTAGATGCCCCCCCCATGCGATTGAACGCTAAGGATACACCTGTTCCCTACCATCCGAACCTCTGGGGCACTCACCGTCCTACCGCGAAAACCATAGCCGACTCTCTTCGGTCCTTACTTCGTCTCTAATTAAGTTCTAAACCGCGTCCCTCCGTATTCCTCTCCATTTTAACGGATTTTTGCCCATGCACCGGATTCCCATCATTATGCCGCAGCTCGGTGAGTCGATCGCTGAAGCGACCATTGTCCATCTAAGCTTCGGAATAGGAGATGCAGTGGAGTGCGACCAAGACATTGTTGAGGTTGAGACTCAGAAGGCCACCATGGCAGTCACGGCTCCCTGCGCAGGCAAACTTATCGAGTGGATTGCCGAGGTGAGTCAAAGTTACGCGGTTGGGGCGACCCTCGGCTTTGTAGAGTGCTCCGAAGAAGAGGCGCGACGCTTGGGTTTGGATGCTGCTGCTACTGGTGGAAATGGAAGTTCCAATCGCGGGAATGCCTCAGAATCGGAGCCGCTTCCACACGGCGCCTCTCCTGCGGACCGAGTTGGGGTTCATATCCCTCAGGTCGTTGTGAACCGTGGAGTCGAACCCACAGTCCGTGGCCTACCAGTGCCGGCTCAAGCCTCTGGCGCGGGATTTTTGTCACCCCGGATGAAGGCGAGAATGACGGAACTTGGATTGCATGCGGCGGATCTGGCCGGTGTTGCAGGCAGCGGCGCCGCTGGACGTCTGACCATTGAAGATCTCGAGAAATTCATTCAACAGCTCGATGATCACCAACTGTCAAATGCATCCAGTATGCGTGTTGCCGTTGCTGATGCGATGCGCCGTTCTTGGACGCGCCCATTGGCGACCGTTGGAATGCCTGTTGTGATCGATGCCATGTTGCGCCACCGAAAGGCGAGCGAGGCGAAGGCTGGCCCTGCACTTTATGCGCTTCGCGCTTTGGCCATTGCTCTGGGCGAGAACTCCGCCGTCGCAGGGCGCCTTGTTGGAGACAAAATTGTGCATCCTCGTTCGATTGACGTTGGGTTTGCAGTGGAAGCGGAGGACGGAGTTTTGGTTCCGGTGTTACGCAATGCAGACCGTACTCCATTAAAGGATTTGGTTACCCGATATGCAGATCTTGTGGATTTGGCGCGCCGGCGACGGTTGCCTGCAAATGCGACTGGAGGATCGATTGCTACAGTCACAAACTTCGGGACATTTGGATTAGAATGGGCGACCCCTATTCCTCTCCCAGAACAGACTCTTGTGCTTGGAATGGGCGCGGGCCGGGTGGTTCCTCATTGGAATCCGCAAACGGCGGCTTTCGAGCCAGCGACGGAAGCAAATTTGACACTTTCATTTGATCACAGGGTGCTCGATGGAGGAGGTGCAGGACGTTTACTTGCTCGTATTGCAACTCTCCTCAAAAGTCCCGAGAGCCTGTAAAGAGACTCCCCCCTTGCGCCGAGTCTTTTGACTTAGAACCGAGTCTTTTGACTTAGAATAAACTAAAGTGCGCCCGGCAGGACTCGAACCTGCGACCAACGGATTAGAAATCCGTTGCTCTATCCAACTGAGCTACGGGCGCAACACCGCGGATATGTCTCCCATGCGAGACCTACTCTTCGCAAGCTATGAGTCTCGCACGGGCTCGTTTTTTTGACTAGGCTTTGATCAATTTCAGCGTGTTTGGGCGCTACTCACTGAAATCAAGCTTTGCGAAATCTGCTTTCTAAGGGCACTTTGACATCACGCTTGCGTGCTCTTGAGGCAACCCTCTTGGGTACACAGGCGTTGAGTGCATGGTTGTTGCCCCCAGCGCTTCCTTAATCACCAATAAAACGTATGCCCGAAGCCCAATCCGACACGCGTCAAAAAGCCCTTCAAATCAACTTGGACCCCCGTTTCTACGGCACGTTCGCCGAAATTGGAGCCGGCCAAGAAGTGGTTCGCTGGTTTTTTCGAGCTGGAGGTGCTGCGGGGACCGTCGCAAAAAGTATTTCCGCTTATGACATGACGGTTTCTGACGCCATTTACGGCCAAAGTGACCACTACGTTTCTAGGATGCGCTTGGAAGCGATGCTCGGCCTCGAATACGAGCTCAACATTCGCCGGCTTAGCCTCAACCGGGGAGATAGCACCTGCTTCTTCGCTTTTGCAGATACTGTCAAAGCACGCTCATACAGAGGTGGAACTGAAAACCATGGTTGGATGGGTGTGACCTTCCAACACCACCCAAGGGCCGAACAAAGCCGGATTGTCATACATGTTCGCATGCTCGATTCCGAGGCCGCGAGTCAGCAAGAAGCACTCGGAATTGTCGGGGTCAACTTGTTGTCCGGAGCATTCTATCTACATCGCGATCCAGAAGCGCTGCTGCGCTCCCTGTTGGACTCGCTGACCGTTGGGCGAATCGAGATCGATATGGTCGAATTCAGCGGGGCCGCGTTTAAGAACGTAGATAATCGCTTGATGAGCCTGCTCCTCATCCAATTAAAGCTCTCGCCTGCAGCTATCTTTGGGCCGAATGGTTCGGTTCTTCAGCCGTCCTCCGTCTTCTACAAAAAAGCGATTCTTGTTGAACGGGGCGCCTTCCATCCGGTGACGCGCGTTCATCAGGATATTTTAGAATGCGCTGCACAAAAATTCAGAGCGCTCCCCAGCGTTCAGGGAAAGGAAGTGGTCGAAGTCTTTGAAATCACCATGCGAAACCTCCTTGCAGACCAACAGTCCGTGGATCCGAAAGATTTTCTGGCTCGCGCAGATGTTTTAGGGACGTTCGGTCTGCCAGTGCTTGTTTCTGATTTCTCAGAATACTTCAGGCTTTCCGCGTTTCTTTCGAGCATGACTCAGGAACCCATTGGAATCGCTCTTGGAGTCACTCGATTGCTGAACCTGTTCGACGAGTCTTACTACACCAATCTCGCAGGCGGGATCTTGGAATCTTTTGGACGCCTTTTTAAGGGGGATCTCAAACTGTTTGTTTATCCCTCGCTCGATCAAAAGACTGGAAAAATAACGACGGTTGAGGATCTTGAAGTGCCAACCCCTTTAAAGAAGTTGTACGCGTATCTGGCGGAGCGTGGATCGTTTGTTGGATTGGATAATTACAATCCAGATGTGCTTGGGATTTTTCCACGAAATGTCCTCAAATCGATTGAGGAGGGTTCGCGGGATTGGGAATCCATGGTTCCTTTGCAGACAATCAAGATCGTGCAAGATAGAAATCTCTTCGGCTATCGGAAGAGTTAGAAGTCGGCTTAATCGTAACGGTCCGAGGCCGCCAGAAATGGAAAAAACAGAGCCCTATAGTTTGAGTTTTTCATGCATTCACAGATTTTCCGTTGACGGCTTCGCTCTCCTCCCCATAATCCCCCCTTGCTCTTCATCAAGAGTGGCAGAGGGACTGGCCCTATGAAGCCACGGCAACCGCCCGGGCACACCAAGAGGTGTGGCGGGGACCAGGTGCCAAATCCAGCTCCGCAGTCATGCGGGGAAAAGATGAGAGGTTGTCTGTAGATTTTTTCTACGGTTGGCACTTCGTCTTTTCTGGCACTCTTGAGGAGGGTTTCCATTTTTATGCAAGCCCAGCCCTTTTTCAGCAACCTGAAGTGCCGTGAGTGTGGCCGCCTTTACGCAAAGGAGGCCATCCACGTTTGTGATTTCGATTTTGGCCCTCTAGAGGCCGCCTACGATTATGAAGCCATCGGAAGGGTCCTCTCTCGAAAGTTGATCGAAGCGAGGCCTCAAACGATGTGGCGCTACCGTGAACTTCTACCGATCGATGGAGATCCCACTGTTGGCGCCTCCGTGGGATTCACGCCTCTGATCAAAGCTGACCGCTTGGCCAAACTACTAGGGATTCGTGAACTTTGGATCAAGAATGACACGGTAAACTACCCTACCCTCTCCTTCAAAGATCGCGTCGTTTCCGTTGCCTTGAGTCGTGCAAAGGAACTCGGCTTTGAAGTGGTTGCCTGCGCATCTACAGGAAATCTTGCCAATTCAGTGGCGGCAAATGCCGCAGCAGCGGGGTTAAAAAGTTACGTGTTAATTCCTTCCGACTTGGAGCAGGGAAAAGTTCTCGGATCGCTAATTTACGGGACCCAAGTGATCGGTATTCACGGCGCGTATGATCAGGTGAATCGACTCTGCTCAGAGATTGCCGGTAAATACGGTTGGGGCTTCGTCAATGTGAACCTTCGTCCTTATTACGCGGAAGGTTCCAAGACGATGGGCTTCGAGATTTGTGAACAGTTAGGATGGAAGATCCCTCAACATACCGTTATCCCAATGGCTTCAGGATCCTTGCTGACTAAAATTCACAAAGCTTACAAAGAGTTTAGCCAACTCGGTATCGTCGAAGCGACTCCGTTTAAGGTTCACGGCGCTCAGGCATCGGGTTGCTCGCCGATCTCTACCGCCATCAAAAAGG
>CANFNA010000170.1 GCA_947448395.1 Chthoniobacteraceae bacterium | reverse complement strand
CGGTTTGTCGCTGTTGGAGTAGTGCTCAATTTTGAGCCCTTTCTTACCGAGTTCGAGGATGAGCTTGGCAACGGAAGCCGACTCATGAAGTTCCACAAGCCGTGCACGACGGCGGGGGCCTTCGCTCTTTTTTGTAGCGGGTTGCGCGGTGGTGGAAGGCTGGGGAGTTCCCGGAGTGGTCTCTTCAGCGGGGGCTGTTTGTTCAATTCCGAAGAGAGCGAGGTCAGCGTTTTCTTGGTTGAAAGCGCGGACTTGTTCTTCGCTTGTGAAGTACTTGACCCACTCTTGATTCCCTTCACGGACTCTAACTAGGTAAGTTGGGAGTTGACCGGTTGCATCGCGCTGGGTGAGGAAAGATTCAAACTCACCGCCGTGGCGTCGGACTGCGTCTGCATATTTGGCCAAGCGCTCAAGCAGGGCGAGGAGTTCCGTGAGATTGGCGCCGGAGATTAGTTTGTTATCCGCGAGATTTTTGAGGCGGACCTCGTCTGCTCCGAGGCTGATCAGGATCCGATTGAGTTGAATGTCATCATCCACGTACTCCTCGCGTTTCTTCCTCTTGATTTTGTAGAGGGGCGGACAAGCGATGTAGATTTTTCCACCGCGAACCAGTTCTGGCATTTGCCGGTAGAAGAAGGTGAGCAGAAGGGTCCGGATGTGGGATCCATCTACGTCGGCATCGGTCATGATGATGATTTTTCCGTAGCGAAGTTTAGCGAGGTTAAATGAACCCTCGGTTTCGCCGCCGCCAATGCCTGTGCCAATGGCGGTGATCATCGTTTGGATTTCGGTATTTTGGAGCACGCGATCGAGGCGCGCTTTTTCCACGTTGATGAGCTTTCCGCGGATGGGGAGGATGGCTTGGAAGCGACGGTCGCGTCCTTGTTTTGCTGAACCGCCTGCGGAGTCACCTTCGACGATATAAAGTTCGGTGAGATCGGGATCTCTTTCGGAACAGTCGGCGAGTTTTCCAGGAAGTCCACCGCCGGTGAGAGCGCTCTTGCGAACGGTTTCACGGGCTTTGCGAGCGGCTTCGCGAGCACGCGCGGCCATGAGAGCCTTTTCGACAATCTTTTTGGCGACGGGCGGGTTTTCTTCAAAGTGGGTCATCAGACCCTCGTAGGTGATGGAACTGACAATGCCTTCGACCTCGGGGGTAACCAGCTTGACCTTCGTTTGGGACTCAAAGCTCGGGTTTGGGTGTTTGATGGACAGGATGCAAATGAGCCCTTCGCGGACATCGTCGCCGCTGAGGGTTGGGTCTTTGTCTTTAAGAATATTATTCGCTTTTGCGTACTGGTTGATCGCGCGGGTGAGTGCGGTCCGGAATCCAGTGGAGTGCGTTCCGCCATCTGGGTTCGGGATGGCGTTGGTGAAGCAGAGAATTTGGTCGGTGTAGGAATCGTTGTACTGGAAGACGACGTCGACGTGCATTTCGTCTTCGATTTCCGTCTGATCCTTGCTCTTGAACTTCACCTTCCGTTTTCCCAACAAGACGATGGGTTTGGGATGGCAGGTTGTTTTGTTTTCCGAGAGTTGGTGGACGAACTCTTCGATTCCGAGCTTATAGAGGAAAGTCTCTTTGCGTAGTTCCTCACCGCGTTCGTCGGCGAGGGTGATTTCCAATCCGGGATTGAGGAATGCGAGTTCCCGGAGACGAGCGGCCAGTTTGGCGTACTGGAACTCGGTGGTGATATTGAAAATCGTCGGGTCGGGAAGGAAGGTGATGAGGGTTCCGGACTGCTTCTTGTCTTTGATCTCGCCAATGACATGGAGTTTTTGCGTGGTGACGCCCCGCTCGAAAGCCATGTGATGGACTTTGCCATCCCGAATGACCTCGACTTTGAACCAATCGGAGAGCGCGTTGACGCACTTGGCACCGACCCCATGGAGACCGCCTGAGTATTTGTACGCGCCCTGTCCGAATTTGCCCCCGGCATGGAGGTTGGTGAGGACAAGTTCGATTGCGGGGATTTTGAATTTTGGGTGGATATCCACCGGAATGCCGCGGCCGTTGTCACGCAGCGAGCAGGAGCCATCGATGTGCAGCGAGACTTCGATGCGCGTGCAGTAGCCCGCGAGATGTTCGTCGATGGAGTTATCGAGAACTTCAAAAACGCAGTGATGAAGTCCCCGTTCATCGGTTGGCCCGATATACATTCCGGGGCGTTGGCGTACCCCAGCGAGACCTTCCAGTTTATCGATTTTGGAGGCATCGTACTGCTGCTGTTGTTCGGAGGTGATTGAGACGGCGTCTTCGGAGTCGGACATAGGCTAAATTAACCGGGAAAACCGGGAGGTGATTACTGGGGGGCGAGGATATGCAGGCAGAGCGGTGGGACAACTGAAAATTAGCAATTCCACAACCGGCTGTGGCCCGGACGTTCGGGTGACGCAATCCGTTGTGGTGTTCAGTCGAATCAAAAGAGGTGTTTTTCTGCTTTTCGAAAGAAAAACCCCGAAGTCCGGGAAGGGGGAGGGCCCTTCGCGAGCTTCGGGGGGATGATTTGATCCGGTGATTGGAGGGTTAACTCTCTATTTGGATTGAGGTTCCGCACTGCCCTCAATCAAACCAAGCGCCCAGCGAATTCCTCCGAGGATATGCTTTTGGAACGCCTGCGAGACTTCAGGAGGGTTGATGCGGTTTGGGAGGTCTTTGCTGTCATCCCAAATGTCTTCGCGGTGACCGAGCGAGGTGTAAAACACCTTGCCGTTGGCCTGTTTACGAACCCAAGAGACTGGGAAATGTTCTGCCTGACCTTGGGTGGGACGTCCATCCATGGGCTGTTTTTCAGAGGACCAGATGTCGCGCAGACGGGAGCGGTCGTAATTTTTGAAGTGATACATTTCCTCCTGTTTGATGCTCCAAGGAGAGGACACGCCAGCGGCGGCGGGGTGTTTGGCATCCAAGGCGACTAAATCCATAGGGCTCTGGGCGCCGTGTCCGGCGAATTCGCCTCCGAGCATGGAGATATAGCCAGGGAAACCATGGAGAGTATCGCTGCTAGAGTGCATGGCCATGAATCCGTGGCCTTTCTCAATCCAGTGGATAAAGCCGTCGCGGTCTGGAAGAGGGAGGTCGCCGGTGGTGTTGGCAAAGATGACGCCGTCGATTTTTTCTTTTTCGAGGTTGTCTGGTGCCAGTTTGGAGAGGGTTTTAGCCGCGTCGGCATTGAAAGTTTCCTGAGCCTTTTTGGCCTCTGCCTCGACTTCAGGTGTCCATTTAGAGAGGAGCTCCTGATAGTGCGCATTTTGGGTTTCGAAGCGTTTTTTTGCGGCCTCGTTAGCGTCGGCAGGGAGGGGTTTGGGTGGCGTTGGTTTTTTGGGCACCACGGTGGTCGGTTGGCGCAGGAATTCGATGATTTGGAACTCTTTGGACTCGTTGGCGAGCTTTTGAAGTGTTCTCTCAGCGGTCTCGATGGAGCTGTGGCGGAAGCCGGTCGTTACCGTGACGACGATGACCCGTTTGGGTTCGGCGGCATGGGTGGATTCTGGAAGTAAGCTGAGGCAGGAGGCGAAGAGGATTAGGGGGAGGGGAGTTGAGACGGGGAGTTTCATGTGAGGAGTATGGAACTGAGAGGATCGACAGAAGGCGACAAAAGTTTTTTTTGAAGCGGAGCGCCTTGGCGTTAGCGTGTGAGACATGAAGCCAAGCAGGAACGCCTCTCTTTTGGAGATTCGCACTTATTTTGTCCGCGAGCGGAATGCTCTGTTGGCTCGGGGAGTCTTGGAGGAGCTCTACATCGATTATTACCTCCATCAAGGGCAGCACGGGTATCAGCACCGTCCGCAAGACGACGGATTGTTGAAGGAAGCATTGGCGGCGATGGCGCTGCATGCTGCGTCGCGGCCACAGAACGAGAGTCTCGCGTGGACCATCCATTTGGAGGATCCTCTGATTAATCTTTTCGTAACGGGAGACAACCCGGGTGGGCGATTGGTGGGGCAAGTTTTTACAGAGAACATTAAGCGTTTGGACCGGAACATGATTTGTTCCGACATGGTTCGAGGCAGTGAGTCCCCTCAGCGGAGTGTTGTTGATTTTGAGGGGGCTGATTTGTTTAGAGCCGTTGAGCGATTTTACGAAAAGAGTGAGCAACGGATGGCGCGCGTGTTTGAGATTGGCCCGGAGGAGTATGTGCTCATCAGTGCGCAACCTGATTGCGACGAGGAATGGCTGGCGAATTTGACAACGGAAATGGTGCAGACTCTGGATGAGAGCGAGCAGTTGAGTCTTTTGGAGGAGCGCGAATATCGTTGGGAATGTGGGTGTAATCAGGCTCGGATGCTTTCGGTTTTGGCTCCGGTGATGCGGATGGATCCTGAGGGGTTGTTTGGGGGGGAATCGTTAGTGCGCATGGGGTGTCCTCGGTGCGGAGCCAAGCACACGATTACTCGTGAGAGTTTGGAGGCGTTTGTGGAATCGGGTCGGAGCTAAGGACGCCGAAGTCAGGATACTCTTTTAGGATTATGGAACAGGACCCCCGATTTGGCGGGATTGCGAGGCTTTACGGGAACGCTGGATTGGCGCGCTTGCGAGCGGCGCATGTGTGTGTGGTGGGCGTTGGGGGCGTTGGATCTTGGACGGTGGAATGCTTGGCGCGATCGGGGGTTGGCGCGATTACGATGATTGATTTTGACGAGGTTTGTGTGACCAATACGAACCGTCAGTTGCCGGCCTTGGAGGGGAATGTAGGGCGGCCAAAGGTGTCGGTTTTAGCGGAACGAGTCTTAGCGATTTCGCCGGACTGTCGTGTGGATCCCGTGCAGGAATTTTTAACTGAGCAAACCGTGGATCGCCTCTTGTCAGTCCCATACACTTGGGTTGTGGATGCGATTGATAAGGTGCGGCACAAGTGCTTGCTGATCGCGGAGTGTCGGAGGCGTGGGCTTTCCGTTTTGGTGGTGGGTGGTGCTGGTGGAAAAAGAGATGGAACCTCAGTTCGCGTGGTGGATTTGGCGGAAACGCATCAGGACGCTCTTTTGAGAATGACGCGTCAGGAATTACGTCGAGACTATGGATTTCCGAAGGAGGTTGGGGCGCGGTTTGGAGTTCGTAGCGTTTATTCTTCTGAGAAACCGCATTACCCGCAAAGTGATGGGACGACCTGTGGGGTGAAAGAGACGGGAGTGAGCCTGACTTTAGATTGCGCCAGTGGTTTTGGGGCCGCTTCCTTTGTGACCGGAGCTTTTGGAATGGCTGCGGCGGGTGAGGTGGTTCAGTCGATAGCCTTGCGAAAATCAATAGAATGATGCCCAAAGTGAGTTCAATCCAGAGGCTGACGATGAGCCTTCTATTTCTCGTGCTCCTTTTTGGAGGTTGTTCTCCCAAAACCAGCTCCGTACTCGTTTTTTCCGGAGATGAAAGTTTGCGGTACTTGGACGCAAATGGACGGAATGCGATTTATTTTAATGGGCCTGCGTATCCGGAGTTGGTCCTGAAAAAGCCGGCATGGTTTCGGGCTGAGGATTTAAATCCCAATTCAGAGCGGATTCGAGCGATGGCTCAGGCCGTCCAGAATCCGAAGCTTTTTCGTCAGTTGGATCGGCAAGAGCATTTTGATGCGCTGCTGATTGCTGGGGATCCGAATCAAAGTCGACCGCTTTTGGATCATCTCCGGAAGTCGGGGGATTGGTCATTAGAATGGGCGGACGCATTTGCGCTGATTTTTCGGCGTGGAGTGGAGAGGGATCAGCTTGGGGAGCGATTAAAGGAGGTTCGTCTTGGGTGGGTGGGGCTTCGGGTTCAGGAGCGTGCTGAGCGTCTGGCGGTTTTGGGGGATCATTTGGTGGCAGCGGGACGGATGGACGATGCTCGGGGGGTTTTGGATGAAGCGACTTCGGTGATGGGGTCGCTCCCAGCGGTGTTGGCGAGCGAAGGGCGTTATCGATTGGAGCGAGGGGAGTGGGCGAAGGCGGTGGCGATGGCAGACAGGGGGTTGAAGACGGATCCAAGGCATCGCCCGAGCCTGAGTGTGAAGGCGCAGGCGTTGTACTTCAGCAAGCGCTTTCAGGAGGCTTATCAGTTATCGAAGCAGTTACTGGAGGATTCTCCAAAGGATCCGCTGATGCTTTTTGCGCATGCCAAAATTGCGCATGAAATCGGGGGTTTTTCAGAGGAAATCGAAGTGCTGCAGCGATTAATTGAGATTGTGGAGGATCAGAAGCGTTCGACTTCGTCGTACCGGTATTTTTGGGGCAGGCGATGGCCAAGACGGGGGATGGCGATGGGGCTCTGAGAGAGCTGAGTTTGGCTCTGAGGGACCCCGATTTACCTTCGCAGGAGAGGGAATTCGCGGAGGACGCCCTGAAGCGGGTGCGTGCTAAGTTGCTGGAGGACGCTTCTGTGAAATGAGGGTTGGCGGACTGTGTTGAT
>CANFNA010000169.1 GCA_947448395.1 Chthoniobacteraceae bacterium | reverse complement strand
GGCTTTCCGGCGATCAAAAGTACCGTGCGCTTGCCGGATTCAACCGCTTCAGAAATAGCGCCGAAAGCAACCAGTCCGAAAAGACCAAGAAATAAAGAACGTCTCATTTGATGGATTTTTTTAAATTCAACTTCGCAGACCTTACGGGCAAACGATCAACTCCCGACTACTTAACCGACTTCAAAACGAGGTCCTTAAACTCGACCACCATCGCAGGACCTGCGTGCATCTGAAGGGCTAAAATTCCTTCGCTGGCTCGCTTCGCCTCATGTTCATCAACGATGTCCACGGTCTGCTTTCCATTGATAAACTGCTGGAGGTGATTTCCCTTCGCGATCACCACATACTCATTCCATTCCTTGATGTGGATTCCGGCCTGAATCTCGTCACTGTCCCCGACCGTCCCCGTCACATCAACCTTCGCCTTGTCAGGATTTTCTGGGTTCGCACGAACCACCACTTTCTGGCCGCGCAAAGCCAAAATCCCACGCCCTCTCTCCTCATAAGTAATCCCAGAAAACTTCGGTCCTGCCTCGAAATCTGCCTGGTATCCGCCCACAATCGGCCCATTCGGACCGTCTGGCAAACGCTTGCTCCGATACTGGATTCCTGAATTCCCCCACTCGCTCAAAATCCGAAACTTTGCGTGAAGTTCGAAATCCCCCACAGTCCCTTTCCAAACGAGGAAAGTGTTATGTTTGAGCGAGCTCTTCTTTGGGTTTTCAGGATCTTCTTTGGTCTCGCCGTGAATCACACCGTCCTTCACAGACCATAACTCCGGATTGCCTTCCCAACCGGTGAGGTCCTTGCCGTTAAAAAGAACCTGGTCCTCAGCGAAGGAGCAGACGGTGAGGGAACATAGCGCGAGGAGAACAAGAGGGGTTTTCATGGAAAAGAATACGTTTGGTACACTCAAACGAACCGATCCCCAACCCTTTCTTAGGGAACAACCCGGACCCTGCCCTTCTTTATCCCGTTGCTTCCCCCGAAATTCTAGAAAACTCAGAGCCCAGTCGGGTGATCGATAAACTCCCACGGCAAACGAAACCTCTTCGAAAGATGCTGTGCTAACGCCTTCACTCCAAAGGTTTCTGTAGCGTAATGCCCTCCGTAGAATACATTCAGTCCAAGCTCCTCAGCCAAAGGATAGCTCCAATGCGGCCCCTCCCCAGTCACAAACGTATCCACGCCTTCCGCAGACACCGCCTCCACCTCGCTCCCAGCCCCCCCCGTCACAATCCCGACATGCCGAGGGCGCGAGGAACCTCCAGGACAAAGATGCGCGGCCCCGGCAAGAGCCGTCTCCAGACGCAAAGCCAACTCATGAAGCGAACACGAAATTTCACCGCGCAACCCCATCGCCTGCCCTTTTCGAAACAAAAATGGCTTCACTTTTCGCAGCCCAAGTAATTTGGCCAATATCGCGTTATTGCCCACCACCGGATGAAAATCCAAGGGTAAGTGCGCACTGTAAATTGCCAAATCGCCTTCCATAGCCACCCGGACCTTTCGATAGCGCGCCCCAGTCAAAACGCCAGGATTCCAGAACATTCCGTGATGCACTAAGAGCAGATCTGCACCGGCAGCGACCGCCTCTCGAATGACCGCCTCGGAAGCGTCTACAGCCGCCGCGATTCGTCTTACAGAGCCGGAATTCTCGAGTTGCAGCCCATTCAGCGCTTGCGGGTAATCCGCAATCGTTTCGACCGCAAGATAGCTCTGCATGTAGTCGACCAGCGCTTGAAGGGATTTCATGCGGCTTTGCTTAGCCGAAATCCTCCAACAACTCCATGCCGGCCTCAAGCTCCTCGCGCTTGCCGCAAAAAGAATCGATCGATAACTTCGCTCCATGGCTCATAGCGTCTACCATCCATCCATCGAGGGCGCCCAACACGGCGCGAAATCTCTGACTGACTTTCTGGCGTACGCAAAGCGCTCTGGCGCAGAGGGTGCACAGCCAAGCAACTACATGCTTGAAGCGGGATCCAAATTCAAATCCCCAAAAGAAATCCGCGACACTTTCGCGAAGGCAGGACTCCGACTCGACGGCGTCTCTGGACACTGCCCTATCTGGGTCCACACCACCGCTTGGACACAGTCCCCCACAATCCGTCCATTCATCCCACCCGCCGTAGCGAAGCAATCCCCCGATAAAATTGAAGCGTGGGCTGAAACCTACGTCCTCAAACTTCTCGATCTCCTCGCAGAGCTCGACATGAAAGTCTTCCCGATGTTTTGGGGAATCGCCTTCGGATGGGAACTCGCTTCCGGCTATCCGTGGGGATTCTGGGCCGGCCCAGGCTATGACTTGATCAAGCAGGGTCAGGAACGATTCGTCAAAAAGACGGCTAAAATCCGCCGCCACGCTCGCAAACTCGGGATCAAACTTTGCCACGAAATTCATCCCGGAACAGCAGCAGCAACCGCAGATGAGTTTCTCTCCCTCGTCAACATTTGCGACGGTGATGAAAGCCTCGCGGTGAACGCCGACCCCTCCCACTGCTGGGAAGGAGAATCCTTCGAAAGCCGTTTCTTAAAAGTTGGCCCACGCGTTTACGCCTGCCACATCAAAAACCACACCGTGCGGCCAGGATTCCCTCTGCGCAGCATGGAACCAGCTTGGGGCAAGCGCGCGATGCAATTCACAGATCTCGCCACCGGCGACTTGAACATGCAGCGCTATGCAGAACTCATGCTTCAAATCGGTTACCCGCAACGCTACTGCAAACTCACCGGCGCAACTTCGGCACCGCTCGTTGTAGAGGCAGAAAGCGCACACAAAGACCTCGATTACACGAGCGCAAACGGCATCGCCTACGTCCGAGACCACTTCAACTGGCCCGCAGCAGGTGGATCCTTTGAAGACGGAATGGGAGCTTAATTCCTCCGGCCCTCCTCAAGCGCTCACTCGTATCAGCTAACAAAAACCCCCTTTGCCAATAAATCGGCAAAGGGGGTTTTTTGTTTTTCCGTTATCGTCAAACCACCTTCCAAGGCGCTCCTACATTCGCTCAGGCACCTCTATACCTAGCAATTCTAATCCGGATTTTAGCACCCTCTGACTGATGTCGCACAACTCCAAACGCCCTGGACGCACTGCGGCTTCCGCCTTCAAAACCGGACAGGCCTCATAGAAACTGTGGAAGGCGTTCGCCAGTTCGTACAAATAATTGGCCAACGTGTTAGGGCGATGATCTGCAAGCACCTGCAAAACCACTTCGCCAAACTGCAGCACTTTCTTGCCCAACGCCTCCTCGGCCGGTTGATCCAAGGCCATCGGAGCCCCACCTTTCCACGTTTCCCCACTCTCCTTAAGTTTCCTGAAAATCGAACGAATGCGCACGTAAGCATTCTGAAGATAAGGGGCCGTATTCCCCTGGAAACTCAGCATCTTATCCCATGAAAACACATAATCCCCCTGACGGTTTGGTTGCAAATCCGCATATTTGACGGCCCCAAGCCCGATAATTCGCGCAATCTCGCGACGCTCACCCTCGCCTAGTTCAGGATTCTTGGCGCTCACAATCGAGAAGGCACGCTCCTCCGCCTCATCCAACAAATCCGAAAGCCTCACGGTCTCTCCGGAACGCGTTTTAAACGGCTTCCCATCCTCTCCCAAAATTGCACCAAACCAAACGTGCGCAAGACGCACGGATTGGAATGCCTCGGGCTGCCACCGCGCAAACACCGCAAACAACTGCCTGAAATGCAGCTGCTGCCTGCCATCCGTCACATAAATAATTTCATCCGGCCGCCACTCTCCAATCCGATACTGCAACGTCGCCAAGTCTGTCGTGGTGTAATTAGCCGCCCCATCACTCTTCAAAACCAGAGCCGGATTAGGCCGCCAGCCGTCCTTATCTTTAATCAAAAAGGGATCCTGCTCTGGCGCGTGTTTTCCATCAGAAAAAACACACATCGCGCCATCACTCTCCTGAGCAATTCCCTGACGCGCCAAATCCTCAACCACAACTCGCAGTTGGTCGTTGTAAAAACTCTCCCCAAGCGTCACGTCAAAGCGCACTCCCAAGCGGCCATAGACCGAATCAAATTGTCCCTGCGAAAGACGAATCATCTCGCGCCAAAGAGCCAGATTTTCAGCGTCTCCCGACTGTAGTTTTACTAACTCGCTCCTAGCTGCTTCCAAAATTGCAGGATCCTCTTTGCAACGCGCACTCACCGTCTTGTAAAGACGTTCCATCTCAGACAGCGCATCCGCTTCCAACGCCTCCCGCTCCAGCAAGTTTTTCCATCCAAACAGCAGCATCCCGAACTGTGTCCCCCAATCACCAATGTGATTGTCCCTCACCACACGATGCCCGCTGTACTCCGCAATCCGCGAAAGCGAATCCCCCAAAAACGTAGACCGGATATGCCCAACGTGCATCGGCTTGGCGACATTCGGAGACGAAAAATCAATGACAAGCGTGCGACTCCTCTCAGGACGCGGAACACCCAAATGATCATCGGAGCGAAGCTCACAAAGCCTCGATTCGAGCCACTCCTTTGATAAACGGAAATTAAGGAATCCAGCACCGGCAATCTCAACACCCGAGCACAGGTCGGCGACTCGGAGACGATCCATAATCTGCTGGGCTAGGACTCGAGGATTCAGTTTCAAACGCTTCGCCAGGACCATCGCAACATTGCTTTGATAATCCCCAAACCGAGAATCTGCAGTGGGAACCACCTGAACCTCCAAGCCAGCGCTATCTTCAACAGCCGCGTGTAAGCGCTGCACCAAAAGGGAAGGGATCGTTTCCATGAGATAAAGTGTTCCGTCTAAGGCTCGATTCCAAGACTGGGTGACGCGCAGGCCTGCCGGCCCAAAACCCAGACGAGATTCTCAGCGTCCGGAGTTAGCAAAAATATCGAGGATTTCCTTAGCACCCTCGGCTTGGCCAAGACGTTCGCGAACCCCACGATCATTCAGAAATTTCGCAATCGCAGCCAACGTCCGTAAATGCACCTGAAACTGCTCCTTCGGCACCACGAACATCACCATAAAGCGCACTGGGGCATTATCCAGAGAGTCGAACTCAATACCCTCGCGAGAGCGCCCAAAAGCAGCCACCACCCGTGAGACGTGTTCGCTAGAGGCATGGGGAATGGCAATTCCAAATCCAATACCCGTACTCATCGTTTCCTCACGCATCCTCAGCGCTGCAAGCACTTCGTCCCTCCGCAAGGGGTCCACCCCGCCAGAGTGCACCAAAACATCCGCCAACTCTACAATCGCCGACCATCGCTCCTTCGCCCTCATTTCGGGGAGGATCTGGTCAACCGTGAGTAGCTTTCCAAGGGTCATGCGGGGCGAGTCAGAAACGTTGCAAATCGAGGCCGAACATTGCCGAACACCGTGGCACTGACAAGAAACTTGTCACCTTTTGACAACCTCTTTCTGTCGCACTTCAACCGCATACAAGCGCCCCTTCCAAATAACCCCAGAGCCAAGCGAACGCCGCCAACTGTTCAATCCAATCGCCACTGCCAAAATGTAGGCCGCCGGATGCAGCAACACACTCCACCAAGATCCTCCCGCAAAAAGAGTCGCAAGAGCCCTCAATCCTAAAATCAAGCTCACCTCCCAGACGGCCCAGTGCCGGTTTGGATCCGGAATCCAAAGCAGCACAAAAGGCAAAATGAAAAAGGCAATCTGCCCTGCTCCAGCAAAAACAAATGATAAAACGCGCGCCTCAAAAGCAGCCCGAATGTTCTTCGTAAAGCCCTCCCATACCTCCCAGAACGACCGATACATGCGGCACCGAATCATCCCTGCCGAATCCACGTTCACCCACCAACGCCCCTCCCCCATCCGCTCCGCCATGGCCCGCCCCAACGCAATGTCTTCCACCAAATGCCAACGTAAAGCCTCATGCCCACCAATCGCACGATAGCCTTCCGTTGAAAAAAACAGCGCCTGACCATTCGCCGCTCCCAGAATTCTCCTACAATAGCGAGGCACCAAAGCCCGCAGCCTCGGATACCTTCCCAAAAGCCGCAGTAGAGCATGCGGATAAAATAAGACCCCAAAAAATGGGAGAAGAGAAACCACGAGCTTCTCCGCCCACCCCACCACTTCCTGTTTCGGCCAGACCGACACCAAATCGGCTCCATGGGAACGTGCCGCAGACACCAAACACCCAATCACCCCTCGGTCATGCTCCGTATCGGCATCTGTAAAAAAAAGAAACTCCCCGTCCGCCACCCTCGCTAATTGGTGACAAGCCCAGTTCTTACCCACCCATCCCACCGGTAGCGGCGCCCCACAGACCAAACCTCCATTTGCCTCGTTCAGACCAAGGGCTCGAACCACATCCGCCGTTCCATCCTCCGAGCGATCATCAAGAACAATGACCTCAAAGTTCGGATAGTCTTGGGAAATCAACGAG
>CANFNA010000168.1 GCA_947448395.1 Chthoniobacteraceae bacterium | reverse complement strand
CGATTGCTGAGTTACAGCGTGCGAAACAGAATCCGAATGTGCGCCTACGCTCGATGACCTTATTGGGGCGTTGCTTCATCGAGAAGGGAATGCTCGATTTGGCGGTGCAACAACTCAAGGGAGCGGCGAGCGAGATGGTGGCGATGGACGGAGTGAAGAAGGATACGCTTTACCGGTTGGCTTTGTTGCACGAACAGATGGGGAACTCCGCGGAGTACATTGCGTGTCTGAAGGAAATTTACGAAGCGGACTACAACTTCCGCGACGTGTCCACGCGGGTCGAGTCCAGCTACTCTCAAACTTAAAGCAGAAGGCGCGATTTCCTACTGAATTTCTGAACGAGTTTTTGAATAGAAAAGTTTACAAAAGAACCTCCCGTTTTCAAAAGCGGGAGGTTCTTTTTTTGCCCATCTTGGGTTTGCGGGCATGGAATCTAATAGATGTCAGCGTGCCTGAAGGAAGAGGAGTTCTTCGACGGGGAATCCGTTAGCTTGAGCGATCGTGATGAGATCCTCAATGGATTTGGGATCTGGATACTCATCTTTGGAAAGGATCAAAAATTCGCGTTGATTGGCTCCTCGAATCAGGAGGCAGCGAGATTTTTTATCGGTTGCCAAAATATAAATGGGGGCGGGTTTTTGAGCGAAAAAAGTCCCGGCTAAATTGCCGTTGTCGGTTTCGATAACGACGAGCTTTTTTTCGAGCCAAGTTCCGGACTCGTTGTGCCAGCCTCTGTAAGTGACTTTCCAAAGGAGGAATTCTGTCTTTTGGAATGAGAAACTTTCCCGAGAGACACCTTCGGAGTTGCGGTAAGTCGGCCGGGCAACGGTAAACCAATGGCCTTCCAAAATCTTCGCGCTGTATCTAGCCCGTGGACCCTCATCTTTCGGCGGCTTGGCACTGAGCGCTTTGGCTTGAGCCTCTAGACTTTGGGGCGGAGGCGCTGTGACACAGCCACCCAGAGTCAGCATGGCGACGGTTAATCCAATCCATACAAACGGGAACCGGAGAGAAGGAGTGATTTGGAACGAGCGGTTAGGGAGCATCATCGAGACTTAAGGGTAGGATAGCATCGGAGGTCCGTTACCGGCAAAATAACAGTATCCCAGTATGGTTCTAAGCGCCTTTGGTGGCTTTTGCCAAGGGAGCAACCAAGGCTTCGATTCGGTTTGCTAGATCCGGTTCGGCCCCCCATTCAGCGATCTTTTTAACAATAGCGCTCCCGACAACGACGCCATCTGCGACCGCAGCCACGGTTCTGACATGGTCCGGTGTGGAGATTCCAAATCCAACTGCGATTGGGAGTTGGGTGTGCTTTCGAATGGTTGCTACCTGTTCTGGCAGGGATTCGACGACCTCGGCCCTTTCGCCGGTCACGCCTTCTCGGGAAACGTAGTAGATGAAGCCACTGGCATCTTGGGTGATGATGGGGAGGCGGGATTCTGGGGTCGTTGGGGCAATTAAGCGGATGCGGCGAAGAGGGCTGGAATTTGCGAAGTCTGGATTGGAACCGGCCTCATCCGGGGGAAGGTCGAGGATGAGAAGGCCATCGACGCCCGCCTGTTCTGCGTCTTCCAAGAAGCGCATGAACCCATAACGATAGATTGGGTTCATGTAGGTGTAGAGCATGATGGGGATTTGCGACTGGCGGCGGATGTTGCGAATGCAATCCAGCACTTTTGGGACCGAGGCACCGGCGTCGAGCGCGCGTGAGGCGGCCATTTGGTTGACGATTCCGTCGGCGAGGGGGTCGGAGAATGGAAGGCCAAGTTCGAGAATGTCCACGCCGGCTCGCTCTAGGGCGAGGGCAATGGCTTCGGTGGCTTCCAGACTGGGATCACCGGCGCAGATGTAGGCGATCATGGCAGCCTGTTTTTTTGCGCGGAGGTTCGCGAAGGTCTCGTCGATACGGTTTGGCATAGCTAGACACCTAGCAAAGCGGTCCGAGGGCTTGTGGGAAAGAACGGAGACGACTGGACTTCGCACTTCTCAGAAAGCGATCCCGCGCTAGCCTTAGTTCGCTTTATTCCTATGAAACATTCTTCCATGTTGATTTTGTTGGCGGTTGCGCTGGTTGGGACTGCCTGTGAGCGTCATTCTGCGGATTCACTTCCAGCCCACGAGGGGGGCCACGCCGCCA
The DNA here is from genome assembly GCA_947448395.1 of Chthoniobacteraceae bacterium. Lineage (GTDB taxonomy): Bacteria > Verrucomicrobiota > Verrucomicrobiia > Chthoniobacterales > Chthoniobacteraceae > Chth-196. The sequence goes on along the minus strand of CANFNA010000168.1, from coordinate 4,286 downwards.
AGCATGAGGGGGCTCCAGCGGCCCACGCACCGGCGGCAGCTCCTGCGCCCGCTGCGGGCGAGCATAAAGCGGAGCCGAAGAAGGAAGATGCGGCCCCTGCAGCGGGAGAGGCGCCGAAGTTTTTTCAGGAAAACAAGCCAGCCAAGTAAGAGGCAAAGCGCCGGAGGTTAGCCTTCATTTAGGAGGCGCTCTTCAGCCAAGGTTTAGTCCATTTTTAACATGAGTACTCTTTTTGATTTGAGCGGGGATGTTGCTGTCGTGATTGGCGGCACCGGCGTCTTAGGCGGTGGTTTGGCCGAAGGCCTTGCAGCAGCAGGAGCGAGCGTTGCTGTTGTTGGGCGGAATGCGGAGCGCGGTTTAGCCCGGGTGCGGGCGATTGAATCAGCGGGCGGTTGCGCCTGTTTTGTGGCGGCAGATGCCAGTGACCGTGGGGCATTACAGGCCGCGCTCCAGGAAATTACGACCAAGCTCGGGGCACCGACTGTGTTGGTGAACGCCGCTGGAGGCAACGACCCGAAGGTGACAGTCACTCCAGAGAATCCGGTCGAGGGGATCGCTGTGGCAGACTGGGTTGCGGCCTTTGACTTGAATTTGGTTGGGGGGGCGCTTCTTCCCTCGCAGGTTTTTGGTCCAGGGATGTGTGAAAGAAAAAGGGGGAGCATTATCAACATTGCGAGCGTTTCGGCGCATCTGCCTCTCTCTCGGGTGATCGCTTATTCCTCTGCAAAAGCGGCGGTTTTGAATTTGACGCAATTTTTGTCTCGGGAATGGGCGCCGCACGGGGTGCGAGTGAACTCGATTACACCGGGCTTTTTCCCGGCGGAACAGAACCGGAAGCTCCTATTTAACGAAGACGGATCGCCCACGGCGCGGACTCAGTCGATTTGGTCACATACCCCGATGAAACGTTTTGGGGAGGCTTCGGAGTTGGTGGGAGCCTGCGTGTTTTTAGCGAGCCAAGCGGCGGCCAGTTTCGTGACCGGCGTGGATCTTCGCGTGGATGGCGGGTTTCTCAGTCAGACGATTTAAAATGGGACAAAACCGTTTGGAGGTTCGGTTTTATCCCGGATGTGAGGCGCTTTCATGAGACGCTTTATTTTATGCGCAGCGTTTTTGTTTGGAATCGCCGCGTCCGAGGGTTTGGCGGATCCGGCCCGAGAGAACATTGTGATCTCCGGCGGTGTTTCTCTTTTGAAATGGGAGCAGTACAAGCCGGTTCCCCATGACAAGTGGTGGATGAATTTTGTGCGAGCGGCCCGTATTCGGATCTCTCAGATTCGTGAACAGGATCCAAAAGCGCAGATCACTTGGTTAGTTTATCGCCCAGCTTATGTTCGGAGGAATTCGCAGGAGGGGAAGAATCTACTCCCGATTATTGAATCGGTTCGCGATGCGTTTGGCGTGAAATTGGTGTGGTTTTCCTCGGCCCAAGAGTTGGTAGGGTACCTGAACGAGGGGCAGGATCGTGAGCACGTTAAAATTTCGAACTTCGAATATTTTGGGCACTCGAACCGTGCGTGTTGGATGTTTGATTACTCGAACTTTATCGATAGCGCCTCAAAGGCATGGCTACACGAGACCGAGTTGGCGCGGTTGAATCCTGGGATTTTTGCAAAGGATGCCTTTGCCAAAAGTTGGGGGTGTCACTCGGGAGAGAGCATGATTTACCACTTTCAACGGGCGACTGGGGTCAGGATGTGGGGGGTGATAGGAAAGACTCAGTATCAGACGGATGAGTTGCCGAAGCCGGCCACGCGGTTTGGGCGTTGGCGGCATTGATTAAGAGAAAAATGGTTAGGCAATCGGACTCGAACCCCCGTGAAATTAGGGTCTAGGGTGCATTATGTTTCTTGCGACTTTTGCAGAGGGCTTGGCGAGTCCCAGCCCGTGGATGGTGGGGCCTTTCTGCTTGCTGCTGCTTCTGATTGCGGGGGCTCCGGTCGCGTTTAACCGACTTTGGGAGAAATATCATGCTGTTGTGGCTGTCGGCTTGGGGCTGTTTACGGCGGGTTATTATATTTTTTGGCTAGACCGCATCGAACCGCTGATTCATGCCCTGCGGGAATACTTTAGTTTCCTCGCCTTGATCGGATCCTTGTTTGTGGTGAGTGGCGGGATCGTGATCCGAGTGAGAGGGGAGGCGACTCCTGCGGAAAACTGTCTCTTTCTTTTTGTTGGATCGCTCCTCGCGAACGTGTTCGGAACGACGGGTGCTTCCATGTTGTTGATCCGGCCTTGGATCCGAATGAACAAGTACCGGGTTACGGGCTTTCACGTGGTCTTTTTTATCTTTCTGGTCAGCAACATCGGCGGCGGGTTGACCCCGATTGGGGATCCGCCTTTGTTTTTAGGGTTTCTCAAAGGCGTCCCATTTTGGTGGCCGCTACAAGCGTGTTGGAAGCCGTGGCTGCTATCGGTGATGCTGCTCCTCGGGTTGTTCTATGTTCTCGATCGGAGGAATTTCAAAAGGGCACCTGTAGAAGTTCGAGAGAGGCAAACGCACGAGGAGCATTGGCGGATCGAGGGTTTGCGAAATGTGTTTCTTTCCGGAGTGCTGTTGGGGGCGATGTTTCTGCCGTTTGGATGGCGTGAATTGGTGATGATCGGGTGCGCGGTGCTGGCGTGGAAATGGACAGCGCGGGGCATTCATGAGGCGAATCATTTTGATTTTGCGCCGGTGAAGGAAGTGGGGTGGCTGTTTGTTGGGATTTTCCTGACGATGCTGCCTGCGTTGGAGGTTTTAGGAATGAGCGCCTCTAGACTTGGACTGCAGACTCCTGGGCAGTGGTTTTGGGCCACTGGAATCCTGTCTGGTTTGCTCGATAATGCGCCCACTTACCTGGCGTTTCTCGCGGCGGCTTTTGGGGGGCGGGGACTGCATCTGGACACGCAGATGCCTGAATTTGTCTCGCAGCACGGAGATCTGCTGAGGGCGATTTCGCTTGGGGCGGTTTTCTTTGGGGCCATCACGTATGTTGGGAACGGTCCCAATCTTATGGTGAAGCGGATTGCGGAGCAGCGGAAAGTAAACTCACCTTCCTTTTTGGATTACGTGTGGAAGTATTCTCTCCCGATCTTGTTGCCGTTGTTTGCGCTTATCAGTCACTTCTTCTTTTCCCGTTAATTGATAAATTCAGTCTCAAACAATCTGAGACCCTTATTCTGATACATATTGTGATCTATGGCTCTTCCGGATCTGCCTCTTGGATATGCGCGCATCAAGGTAGTGGGGAGCTTTGAGGAACTGGTTTCCACCCCGTTTGCAGACGGGGTGAACGCGCTTTGCTGGTCGCGAGATTTACCGGGGAGTTTTGACGAGGTTGTCCGGCACCTGTCTGTGGGCCATGGAATTACGACGCTGGAAGATGAATGGCTCGAAAATCTTTCTTTAAGTCCCGAAGGGGTCACGGCGGTGCAGGTGATGCTCGACGACCAACGGTTGCTCCGTGCGCTTGATTTGGATCCTGTGCTCGATTGTGTGAATGGTTATTTGCGCGATGAAGGCTCGGGGCCAGTTGCGACCGATGTTTGTTCGTTTCATGCTGATAGCGCTACGGTTCAAGCGGACACCTATTTGTGTACTTACTTCGGTCCTTCTAGCGAAGGGCTGAGGAATGATGAGGCGCGTCGGCGTGTAGACATTCCTGAGACGCGGGCTTTGCTTTTGAAGGAGTTTGGAGGGGAGGACGGTCTTTCGTTTATCGAGTACCTGAACGAAAATTGTTACGATCTTCACTACGTGCCGGTGGGAGATGCGCGGCCTTTTTATTTCGGGATCGGGAACCTTTGGCGAATCGCCGTGCAATATCCTGAAAGTCCGGTTCCTCCCTGCATTCACCGCGCGCCTAAAACGCGTCCAGGGGATGCACCGCGCCTGCTGTTGATTAGTTAAAGGCGAGGACGCTTTGCGAGTAAGGGGGGGACTGCGTTGGCTTGGGTTGGCTCCTTTCTAATTGCGACGGGCGTGGTTTTAATTTTGAGCGTGCTCTGCGATTGCCTTGGGGGCGTTGCCCAGCATGACTGTGTGTATGTCTCATCCTCTTTTTGATCTTCGTGGCCGTACGGCACTCGTGACTGGTTCATCGCGTGGGTTGGGTTTTGCAATAGCCGAAGGGTTGGCGCAGGCAGGTGCTGCTGTGATTTTGAATGGACTTGATCCGGAACGGGTGGATCAGAGCGCGGAGGCTCTGCGATTGAAGGGATACTTGGCTGACTCGCTGGCTTTTGATGTGAGCAAAGACGAGGAAGTTGTGGCGGCTTTTTCGAAGTTCGATGCACGTGGGAGT
>CANFNA010000167.1 GCA_947448395.1 Chthoniobacteraceae bacterium | reverse complement strand
GTGTATTTTGAAGTCGATCGCCAGACCACCGCAGGAAGAACCGGCCGTCATTTCTTCAACGACTAATCGCTGAGACGCCCCCAGAGACCATTTTCGAGGGCTCTAGGCGCCTCCTCCATCTTCAAAGATTCTCAAGATCATGCCTGAAATCACCTACCGTGAAGCCCTTCGCCACGCCATGGCAGAGGAAATAGAACGCGATCCCAATGTGGTCCTGCTTGGCGAGGAAGTCGCAGAGTACGATGGCGCCTACAAAGTCACCGAAGGCCTCTGGAAACGGTTCGGCGATAAACGCGTCAGCGACACTCCCATCAGCGAAGCCGCGTTCATCGGAATGGGCATCGGCGCTTCCATGCTTGGAATCCGACCCGTCATGGAACTGATGTTCTGGAGCTTTTCCACCGTTGCGTGGGACCAAATCGTGAATAACGCCGGGATGGTACGCTACATGAGCGGCGGCCTCATTAATTGCCCCATCGTCATTCGCGGCCCCGCAAATGGAGGCACAAACGTCGGCGCAACCCATTCCCACACCCCTGAAAACTGGATCGCAAATGTTCCCGGCCTCAAGGTGGTGTGTCCCGCGACCGCGTACGACGCCAAAGGTCTCCTTAAAACCGCCATCCGCGATAATGACCCTGTCATGTTCATGGAAAACACCCTTCTTTACGGCGAAAAATGGGAAGTGCCTGAAGAAGAATACCTCATTCCGCTCGGAGTCGCCGACCTAAAGCGCGAAGGCTCAGACGTTTCACTCATCGCCCACGGCCGCGCAGCACTCACCGCCCTCAAGGCGGCAGAACTCCTCGCCGCTGAGCATGACATCAATGCAGAGGTACTCGATCTCCGATCCATCCGACCGCTCGATGAAGAGGCTATTTTTAGAACCGTGCGCAAGACTCACCGCGCAGTTCTCATCGAGGAAAATAAACCCTTCTGCGGAGTAGACGCCCAGATCGCAGCAATGATCCAAGAAAAGTGCTTCGACGACCTCGATGCCCCTGTCTTGCGCATCAGCGCTATAGACGCCCCGGCCATCTACAGTCCGGAACTCGAGCGCAGACAACTCCCACGTCCCACTGACATCGTGGCCAAAGTCCTCAGTATTTGCTGATCCCTCGTCCTGCGGACAATCCGATTCAAAACAACCCCGATTCGGTCAAATCGACCGGCTCGGGGTTTTGTTTTGCGAGGGCCGTGCTTCAAACATCCACAGCCCAACACGATTCGTTACACCCGAGGAAGTGTCACCCTCTGCCGTTGGTTCTGATACTTCCCACGCCGGGTCCGATACGAAGTCTCACAAGCCTCTCCTTGAAAAAAGAGCATCTGCACCACGCCTTCATTCGCGTAAATGCGGCAGTCCGCCGCGCTCGAATTTGAAAACTCCAAGGTCAAATGCCCCTTCCAACCCGCCTCTGCTGGGGTGACGTTCGCAATAATTCCGCAACGGGCATACGTGCTCTTCCCCACACAAATCGCCGTCACATTCGCGGGTAAATGCAACTGCTCAACCGCAACCCCAAGTCCATAGCTTCGGGCAGGCAAAATAAAATACGCCCCAGTCTCGTCACGGTGCAAAGGCGTAGCTTCAAGGTTCCTAGAGTTAAACGCCTTGGGATCCACCACCGTCCCCGGAATATGCCGGAAAATCAAAAACTCCCGCGCCGAAAGCCGGAGATCATAACCGTAACTAGATGGACCAAACGACATCACCGGTGTTCCGTCGGGCAAATGCCTGACCAAGCTGGGTTCAAAGGGCGAAATCATGCCCTTGTCTGAAAAGGCTTTGATCTGAAGATCGTTGAGTATCACGAGATATTGAGGGTGAATGGGTTGAACTTTGAGCAAACGCCCCAAGGACCAACGGTGCAAGGGCGGAAACACAGTCGGGCTAACAACCAAAAACCTTCCTCAAATAGGAGCGACTCTCGTCTGCAATTCGTTCGGCTCCCTCCTCAAACAAAAATACCTCCACCGAAACCACCCCGTCATACTTCACATCACGCAGCGCCTCCACAATCGGCTCGTAGCGCACCTCTCCAAAACCAGGCCCCTTCAAGTTCTGATCATTGGCGTGGAAATATTCAAAATTTCCAGCGCTCTCCCGAATGATCTGCGGAATCGGCTTATGCTCCGAGGACATCGCTTTAACGTCCAAAATCACGGACATCGCCGGACTCTGAAACTCACGAGCAAACCGAATCCCCTCCTCCGCGGTATTCACAAAATTAGTCTCAGCGGGCGCCAACGGCTCAAAACAAATGACCACCCCGCGATCCTCCGCCTCCTTCACGCAGTCCGTAAAAACCTCCTTCGCATACTCCCACGCCAGCTCATAAGAAACTCCTTCCATGAGATTCCTCTGCTTGGGTGAACCCACCACAATCCTATCCCCACCCAAATCTGCGCAACACTTCACCAATTCCACAAAATAATCCGCAGTGCGCCGCCGGACCTCCACCTCGGGATGCGTCAAATACATCCCCTCCGCCTGTACCAGCACCCAGTGTAACCCCGAAATCCCTATCTCCGCCAGCGCCGCAAGATCCCGAATTCTTCGCCTCTCATTCGCTGAAATTTCCACCACCGACTTCGCCACGGTAAATGGGGCGATTTCAACAAGGTCGTACCCCGCCTTCTTCGCCCGCTCAAAAGTACGCTCCAAGGTCCATCCTTGAAAAATCTCGTTACAGATTCCGAATTTCATGTGCGCCAGACGCTACGTTCCGCAAACCACTCGGCACAATCAAACTTTCCTTCCTTCAACGCTTTCTCACTCGAAACCTTAAGTCCGATAGCTTTTGCAGTTCACGATCACTCAGTGCTCGATCAAACACCGCCACCCCTCCGATCCATCCCGTAAAACCCACACTCCGAGAACTGTGAATCACTCGACCAATGGTAAATGGCCCCCCCTTCCCTGCATCCTCCGGCTCGTAAATCCCATGCGGATACCACCACGGATTCAATCGCAGCCCTACAAGGTCCCTCGCGCCCTCAACCCATCTCCCATCCGGCCCCTTCCTCAAATATACCTCCCCTCGCGTAAATCGAAACTCCCGGATCTCAACCCGATCTTCTTCCGTCTCCCGCGTCACCCGCACTGAAATTGGAGTGCCCTCCGGCGGATTGTAAAACTGATCCGCTGGAAAAGACTCATCTTTGCCTGCCTTCAGCTCGGGATGCTGACGAACCTGCGCTTGAAACCATGCGTTGTAGGCCGATGAGAGTAATCTGTCGTTCTTCGGATTTTCCAGCCATCGGTCCCCTGCCTTGCCATTCAACCACCCCGTCAGTTCCTGCGTCTTGGAATCAAATGTCATCGCAAAACACTGCCAAGACGCATCCAAAACCTCGGATGCCGCATCTGCAGGCAGCATCGGAGACACATCCGCCGAGTTGCATTTGTGAAGTGCATATCGATTCAGAAAAGAACTGGCTCCGTTCTCCGATACATGCCCACAAGCGCTCCCCTCTTTATTCAACCCAGCAAAAAGAGCGTACTGTCGCTGCCCACGTTCCACCTTCCGAATGGCTGCCGTCTCCTGCTGCTTCAAATCGGTCCCCTCATGCCAGATTCCTGCTAAAGCGTGGTTTCCACTCTCGCGAATTGCCCACACCACCATCGTCACCGATTTTCCCTGCCCCTTAATGTCCAAAGGCGTGTTATGCAACCGCTCCCTCGGGACAAATAAAAAGGGGCGGAAGTCAGGCTCCCCTTCTTTGCAGATCCGCACCGCTTCCCCAAAAGGCCCACTTCCCAAGAGAGGAAAATCCCCGTACGTCGCAGCGCGACCCTCCCCCCAGTAATCGCGCACATAATTTCCCGCCTCAAGCGAATACACTTCCTTGCAACCCTCCGGCACATACGCCGTGAAACGCCCCCCACCGCCAGACTCCCTTTTCACAAAATCCCAAAATGAGACCAACCCAGGCGTTTGTCTCACCACGCTCACACTCTCAGATAATTCAGCCGCAAACCCATTCAGAGAAACCGACGCCAAGAGAAGGAATAGAGAAACTTTCACTCAGAAAAACTCCCACGAAAATCAACCCCTGCGAAGCCTAAGATTTGCACCCGCTAGCATCCGCCTCACGAACCAAAAATCCTAATAAACGCCCTTCAATAATCGTTCACCCTCGGTACCCTCACAAAATCATATCCATGAAATCCTCCCCAGCTCTCACGATCCTGCTCACCTCTCTGCTGGCTGCATCCTCCTACGGTCTCGATCCGGCAAAACAACCCCCGCTTCCCGAAAAGCCCATCGCCAAGAAAAAGGAACTTCTCTTTTCGGACGACTTTAAAGGAGCCGAGCATGACAAACGCTGGCACCGCGTTGTGGACACCTTCACCTTCGAAAATGGCGCCCTCAAAGGAACTCAGACTCGCGACCAAAACATCCCAGCCGCCAATGGAAAACCTGAGGTCAAAGCGCATGCAGCCGTATTCGGCTTGGACCTCCCAACCAAAGACAGCGTTGTGGAGGCCAAGATTCGTTTCGATGGCGCCACAATGATCGATATCGAATTCGATGACCGTCAATACACTGGCTCACACTACGGACACATCTGCCGCGCGCAAGCGAAGCTGAACGGCGTGACCATCTTGGATGAGCGCGAAGGCACCCAGAACGGACGGGTCGTCGAACTCAAAAAAGACATACCCGCCAATAAAGCCGAGATCGACAAAATCATCGCAGCGCACAGCATCACCTATCCCGCACAACTTGAGGCAGGAAAAACCTATCTCCTAGTAGTCGAAACCGTCGGAGAAGAAATGCGCGTCTCCATCGATGGAAAACCTGCCGCTTACCTGAAATCCGCGGGCATCGGACATCCCACCAAGTCAAAAATCGAACTCGGAGTTGCCGGAAAAAGCGGGTGGTTTGAAGAGGTCAAAGTCTGGAACGCAGAGAAGGCGCAGTAGTCCACGTCGTCCGGCTCTCATTCTGAGAAAGATCCCAACCGCAAAGGTGAGATCTTCTTCGCTCAATCGACGACGCAAGAAGCCCTGTCGACTGGCGAAGCCCTTGCGCCCAAAAAGGCCATAGCAGCACCAAGGCGCGGACGCCCCCAGCGTCTCTTTCATTCCACAAAAACAAAAGGGATGGCGTTACCCTTCACATCGTGACAAAAGACTCGATGCAAAATGCCTCCTTTGGTGACCTCGGACTCTCCCCAGAGCTCCTGAAAGCAGTCGACCGCATGGGCTTTCAAGAGGCCTCGCCTATTCAGGCCGCTACCATCCCCGCCCTCCTCGCAGGCAAGGATGTCGCCGGTCTCTCCCGAACAGGTTCTGGCAAAACAGCCGCCTTCGCGATTCCTGCCGTTCAAAAGGTGGATCCAAAACTTCGCGCACCTCAAGTTCTCATTCTGTGCCCAACACGGGAACTTGCCGTTCAAATTGCCGGAGAAGTGGCCAAGTTAAGCGCCTTTTCCAAAGGCATTCGTGAACTCGCCATCTACGGAGGTCAAGCATACGGCCCCCAGTACCGCGGTCTGGAGGACGGCGCTCAGATCATCGCCGGCACCCCCGGTAGAATCATGGACCATCTCGATCGCGGTTCACTGAAGCTGGATAACATTCGGATGATCGTTCTCGACGAGGCAGATCGCATGCTCGACATGGGTTTTCGGGACGATATCGCGACTATCCTTAATCAGGCGCCCTCCGAACGGCAGACCGCCTTCTTCTCCGCCACCATGCCAACTCAGGTGGAGCAACTCATCCGCCACCACACCCGGGAGCCTCAGTGGGTCCGCCTTGAAACCCGCGCAGAAGCTGCCCCAAACATCGAACAGTGCTTCTATGAAGTCGCTCACGGATCTCGAGTAGGCGCCCTCTGCCGCGTTCTTGAGGCAACCAATTTGCGCTTCGGAATCATCTTCTGCTCCACCAAAAACGCCGTCGATGGCGTGACCGAACACCTCATCGCAGAGGGCTACCAAGCCGATCGCCTCCACGGAGACATGTCCCAAGCCATGCGCGAACGGGTCATGCGCCGCTTCCGGGATGGCAAACTCGAATTTCTCGTCGCCACGGATGTTGCCGCGCGCGGCATTGACGTCGATGACATTGAAGCCGTCATCAACTACGACATTCCCAGAGATCCAGAGGATTACGTTCACCGCATCGGAAGAACCGGCCGCGCGGGCCGAAGCGGGAAGGCGATCACCTTTATTACCAGTCGCGAGTTTTATGCATTGGATCGCATCCAGCGCCTCACTCGGGTCAAAATCCGTAAGGAACGCATGCCTACCGCGGGAGAAGCGGCGCATCGCAAAACCCAAGAACTCGTTAAAGTGGCCCTAACCCTGATTCAGGAGGCTCGCCCACACCCTCACAAGGAACTGGCATCCGAACTTCTCGCCCAAAGCACCCCAGAGGCCGCCGTTGAGGCCTTGCTCTTCCTGCTCAGTGACCGGAAAGCGGCCTTTTCAAGAGCCCGCGCTGTCGGCAGCCCAACCCCTGCTCC
>CANFNA010000166.1 GCA_947448395.1 Chthoniobacteraceae bacterium | reverse complement strand
GGAAGAAAGACGAGAATGATCAGCAGAGTTGCGTAGAGGATCGAACTGCGGACCTCACTGGAAGCTTGCGCGATGACCTGCAGGTTGGGCGCTGGGTTTGAAAGCGCTGCGTTCTCCCGTAAACGGCGATAGACGTTTTCGACATCGACGATGGCATCATCGACGACCATGCCGATGGCGACAGCAAGGCCTCCAAGGGTCATCGAATTGACGGAAATGCCGAATCGCTCGAAGGTAATTAAGGTGATGGCGAAGGAGAGTGGGATGGCCATCAAAGTAATGAGGGTGGTCCTGAAATTGAGGAGGAATAGAAAAATGACGAGGGTGACCATGATGGCCCCATCGCGAATGGCCTCTTTGAGATTTCCAATGGCATGCTCAATGAAGTCGGCCTGTCGAAAGAGCACCGTGGCTTCGACCCCCTTTGGGAGCGTCTTTTGGATTTCCTTGAGCGCGTCCTCGATTTTCAGAGTGAGAGACAAGGTGTCGAATCCGGGGGATTTTGTGACGCTCATCACCACCCCGCGTTTGCCATTCACGCTGGCATCGCCGCGCATGGGTTCCACGCCCCATTCCACTCGTGCGACGTCTTTAATGGTGATTGGACGGTCGCCTACAATTTTGACGACCGTGTTTGAGATCTCTTCCAGATCCACACTCATGCCGAGGTTGCGCACCATGATTTCACGAGGCCCCGTATTAATGAATCCTCCAGTCGAGTTTTTTGAGGCTTCTTTGGCGGCGCTTTCTAATTCCTCCAAGGTGATCCCCTGGGCCGCCATTCGATGAGGATCTGGCTGGACTTGGAGCTGTTTGATTCCGCCTCCCATATTGAGCACTTCGGCGATGCCGGGAATGCCTTGGAGTTGAGGGCGGATGGTCCAGTCTGCAATGGAGCGGACTTCTCTAGGAAGCGTTTGATCGTCGCGAGAGCTAACGCCGATGAGAAGGATTTCTCCCATCAGAGAGGCGACTGGGGTTAAGAAAGGGTCGACACCGGAGGGTAAAGAGTTGCGGATTCCGGCTAGGCGTTCTTGGACAAGTTGGCGTGCCTTATAGACGTCGGTAGTCCACGAGAACTCGGCATAGACGAGCGAAAGGGAAACATCCGAGTTCGAGCGCACGCGAGAAAGTCCAGACACCCCGAGGAGAGCTCGTTCGATGGGTTGTGTGATGTTGATCTCGACCTCCTCGGGGGCGAGTCCGGGAGATTCCGTGAGAATGATCACGGTGGGTTTAGTGAGGTCGGGAAGGACTTCGACTGGAAGGTGCAATGCGGTCTGTCCACCCATCATGAGCAGCAGCAGTCCGATCACCAGCACAAGGCCCCGATGCTGCAGGGCGGATTGGATGAGCTTATTCAGCATGCGAGGAGACGGGGGAAGATGGTAGATCAGCCCTTTTGTGGCGCACGGCGAGCGCTAGGAGGGCCAAGAGCAGGACGTTTGAGGCGATAGAGAAAAGGGTCAGGGTAGAGAAGGGGGACTCGGCTTTGGTTGCGGCGATGGCAGAAGACGCGGAATTGATAGGCTTTTTAGAGCCTGTGACTTCGCTGCCATCTTCGTTGTGTTCATGTCCGTGAGCGGCATCGAGTGCTTCCTTGAGTGAGACGCTGCCTTTTCCGGCGAAAGCGAGGGAGTAGGCGCCGGTAGTGACTACCTCATCACCGACGATGAGACCGCTTAAGACCTCTGCGAATCGGTCATTGGAAGCCCCAATTTGCACCGGCGATTTTACGAAGGCAAAAGGGAGTTCGTAATCTTTGACATAAACAAAGCGATCCAGCGCATCGCCTTGGAGGGCTGATTTTGGGATGCTCATGACCTTCTCGCGTTTGCTTAAGACGATGGAAAACTCGGCGCGAAGATCGGGGCGTAGTTGTAGATCTTCGTTTGAGAGGGCGAAGATGGCATCCACGGTGCCGCTGATCTTGTCCGCGCGAGTTCCGAAGCGCAGGAGGGTGCCTTCAAAGGTTTTCTCTGGGAGTGCACTGACGCGGATGTGGGCTTTGGTGCCCGCCTTCATTTTTCCAGCGAGGTGTTCTGGCACACGAGCCACTGCGTAGATCTCGGAAAGATCGGTGATTTCAACGAGGGCCTTGTCTGGCTCGACAGGTTCGCCAATCCGAGCCTCGTTCGAGGTGACCAGTCCACTGGTTGGGGCCTTTAACCAAATGGACGGCGGGGGATCTCCGGGTTGGCGACTCTCTAGGCGGGCCACTTCGGCGCCTGCTTGAATTAGGGTTCCAAGGATCGTCTTAACTTCCATGATGCGTCCTGGAATGCGGCTGGCGACGACGGATCGTTTTTCTGGGATCGCTTGAATCCGACCGAGAGCAAAAATGGTTTCTTCGAAATCAGCTTCCTCGGCTTCCAAGGTCTGGATCTTGAGATTTTGGACTCCGGTTTCGTTCAGAATGACTGTGGCCGCGGCTTTCTCTGGTGAGATGGCGGCTGAGGCGGGAGTTGTGGCGTTGGCGAGGGTGAGTACAAACGCCAACGTTTCTAGCCGGAAGAGTTTCATGGATTGGACGAAGGTTGTTGGTTCGTTGCGTAGGAATGCTGGATCAGAGCGATGTGGTAATCGCGGAGGGCGTCCAAGCGTTGGCCCTGTAAATCCAGCCGACGGGAACGGGCTCTGAGCACCTCGAGGAGCGGGGTCTGCCCCGAGGCATGATGGTTGCGAAGTTGTTCCTCGAGTTGTTGGGCTTTAGGTAGAACTGAGGAATCCAACTCGTTGAGTATTTTTGAGTACACAGCCATGGCGCGTTTAGCGGCGGAGGCTTCCTCCACTGCCTGAAGGCGGAGTGAGTACAGCTCCTTTTCAGCCTTGGTTGCTGCAGCGGAGGCCTCCTGGATGCGCCCTGAGTTTGGGTTCCAAAGCGGAAGAGGTACGCTAAAGCGAAATCCGATCCTCCGATCCTTTTGGATGGGGTTTGGATCATCGAGCGTCTTTTCGTTCGTGTAAGACATTCCGAACGAAACATCCTCCAAGCGCCTTGCCTGTTGTTCACTCAGAGAGATTCGGGCCGCTTCGGATCTAAACTGAGCCGCTTGGATGTCGGCCCTTTGCGAGGGATTTTCTGGGGATCCGGATGCCGATTCCTTGGGAGGCGTGAGTGTCCCGATGATCTGTAGTTGGGTCTGAGAGCTTGCGCCGAGCAGGGTGCGCAGTTCGGATGCGAGTCGTTCGTCGTCGGCTTGAAGGCGGAGGCTCTCGATTTCGAGTTGGTTTAATTCCAGTTCAGTTTGGAGGGCGTCTACAGGGGAGCATTCCCCGCTCTGCACTAGCTTTCGCAAGTGTGTTAAGAGTTCTCGAATATTACTGAGTTGGTTGGATCTGAGATTGTTCTGTTCCCGTAGGGTGATGCGCTTTACGGAAGCTGATCGCACCTCTGCTGCGAGTTTGCGTTCTGCATCCCGAATTTCTGATTCCGCTGCGGCAAGCAAAGTTCTGGAAACTGCTTTTTCCAAACGAAGACGTCCTGTGAGGGGAAACCTTTGGTTAAGCGTGATCATTGCAGAGCCCTCGCGTCCTCTGGTGTTTTTCTGAACCTCGAGATCGAGTTCCGGATTACTGAGTCGCCCGCTTTGATTTAGGCGGCCTCGTGCTTCTTCGACGGTGAGGCGTGCTGCAGAGAGGGACGTGTTGTGCTTGATGGCATATTCGACCGAGGCCTCAGGAGTGAGGGCCAGGGTGAGGGGAACGGTGGCGGCGATTGCCTGAGAGGCTGCGCTGAGGATCGGGAGCAGTAGAAATCGCAAAGACATGGTGTTTTGGAAACAGCAGGGAACGAATTGAGCCCACCGAGGCTGTGGAATGCAGACGCAGTGGAGTGAGGTTGAATGCAGACAAGCAGTGTCTGATTCGGTGCCCTTTAATAAAGTTGGGCGTCAGAGGAACGTCACGAAACGGCGCTCGCCGTTGTCGTTTTCTTTCTCAGATTACTAGCGCTGTTGTCCGCCCCACGATCACACCGAGAGGTGGGGGGCTTTCGAAACCGCTGAAGCGGTCCTTCAATGCAGTGTCTTCCTTGAGGAAATTTGGAAACGGCAAAGCAGGGATGATGGCGAGAAGCACTGAAAAAAGAGGCGGAGCCGATGTTCCCGAAGAGGGCACGCCTTGGATGGGGTTCACGACGGGTTCGTGCTCTTCTCTGTCGGAGCAATTTTCGTCAGCGTGCACATCCGAGGATGCCAATAAGAGTTCTGAGACCTCTAACTTATCATGGCACTCGGAGGAGTGAGGACCGTGGCAGTGATCCACCTGTGTGAGACTTTCCTGTCCACCGCAACGGCAAAGGTAGCCCGCGAATCCCCCAAAGGCTTGCGCTGCAAGGAGTGTGATTACACACACCAGCGTGAAGACTTTGTTGATGATGACACGGGAACTCACTCCCGTAAGACCACACAAGGGTGAGTTTCGTTCAAGCAGAAATGATTCCTGTCGCCTGCCAACCATTGCAGCGCCCAACAAAAGCGAGACTGCCTTCTGGTTGCGCATTGCACTTCTGCCCTCGCCGCTAAACGAAGGCTTCGGCGATAGAATCGGCCAGTAGTTTTCCGCGGTGTGTGAGACGGATTCGTGACGCGTCGCGGCTCACCAATCCCAGTTCCTCGAAGTGGATTACGGAGGATTCCCACGGGGCCAGAATCGCAGACTCCAAGCCCTCATCCATTCGGAGTCCGAAGGCGATGCGCTCTTTCAGGCGGATCTCTTCGGTGAGGACTTCCCTGCTGAAGACGGGATCTTCTCCCGCGAGCATGCGCCGAGTGTATGCCGCCGTATCGCAAACATTCTGCGTACGTTCATTGGGAAGGGTGGAGAAGGCACTCGGGCCAAATCCTAAAAAGTTGCGGCCTTCCCAGTAGGCGCGGTTATGTTTGGAGTCACGGCCTGTCTGCGCGTAGTTGGAAATTTCGTAGTGCCGGTATCCAGAGCTTATAAGCCTCTCCATGGTCAACTCGAACAACTGAGCGTCGAGTTCTTCATTTTGGATAAATTGTCCGCCGGTCAGTTTTTCAAAGTACTCGGTATCTTCCTCGTAAGTGAGGCAGTAGGCGGAGACGTGGGATGGAGCGAGGCGGAGGGTGGTTTCCAAATCGGACTCCCACATGGGCAAGGTCTGACCTGGGACCGAAAACATGAGGTCGATATTGATCTCGGGGAATCCAGCGTTTTGGAGGGTTTCGTGGGTTTTGAAGGCCTGGTTTGCGGTGTGAACGCGGCCGAGGGTTTTGAGGGTGGTCTCATTCCAAGACTGGATCCCGAGACTGATGCGGCTCACTCCGGCTTGAGCCAAGAGCATCGCCTTTTCTGGGCGAACCGTGGCTGGATTCGCTTCCACGGTCCATTCCTCAAGAGTCGAGAGATCGAGTGTGCGCTGGAGCTTTGCGAGAAGATGCTCCCATTGATCCACCAAGAGCGAAGTTGGCGTACCGCCCCCAAAATAGAGGGTTTTGGGACGAATCGAGTAAGAGCGGGAGGCCTTCTCCAATTCCAGAATCAGGGCATCTACAAACGCGGTGGTTTTGTTGCGACTTCCCTCTTCCACATAAAAGCAACAGTACGGACACTTTTTGGGACAGAAAGGGATGTGGAAGTAGAGGTGTTCGATAGGAGCCATGAGAGGGCACCGCGCGGGCGCGGATTGAAAATCGATTCAGAGCGGGGAAAGTCACCCAAAAAAGAGGGAAAGGCAAAAGGGATGCGCGAAACGGAGTGTTTGTTTGGGATGAGCGTTCCGGTTGGGGATCTGGAATCGATGAATGGGATCGGAGTATTTTCGGCATCCGGATTTTAACAGATGAATCGCAAACCGGTTTGGAAGGGCTCAGAATGAAAATATGCGGGTAGCAGTTTACGATACTCACTCTTTTGATCGGGAGGGATTGGAGCGTGCGAATGCCTCTGGGCAGCGCCATGAGTTTGTCTTTCACGAACCGCGCTTGAGCGTGAAGTCGGCGGCTTTGGCCGAGGGCTGCGAAGGGGTTTGTGTTTTTGTGAACGATTGCGTGGATGCCGTGGTGTTGGAGTCTTTGCACCGGCTTGGGGTGCGTGTCGTGGCGTTACGCTGTGCGGGGTTCAACAATGTGGACCAAACTGCGGCGAGGCGTTTGGGGATCGCGGTGGTGCGGGTTCCAGAGTATTCTCCGCATGCGGTTGCGGAGCATGCGGTGGCCTTGTTGCTGTCCCTCAATCGAAAGCTGACTCGCGCAAACCAGCGGATTCGCGAAGGCAACTTCACGTTGGACGGCTTGGTGGGGTTTGATTTGTTTGAAAAAACGGTGGGCGTGATCGGCACGGGAAAGATTGGGGCCGCCTTTGCGCGAATCATGCATGGGTTTGGCTGTCGTCTTCTTGGGTTTGATTTGAATCCTGATCGTTCCTTGGAGTCTGAGATCCATTTGGAGTATCTGCCTCTGGAGAAGGTTTTAGCAGATTCGGATGTAATCTCCCTTCATGTTCCTCTCAACACCGGCACCAAG
>CANFNA010000165.1 GCA_947448395.1 Chthoniobacteraceae bacterium | reverse complement strand
GCATCCTCCGGAATATCTCTGAAAACCTCCATTCCTCGCTTCTGACTGTCGATGAATCCATGCCCCTTCTCAGGATCCAAGCCATGAGCCCTTAGCACCCTCCAGCCCTCCGACTCAAAGGCCGCCACAATCTTCGCCTCCATCGCAGCCTGCGCCTCCTCGCATTTGCGATTCGCCGCCAAACGAAGATCCCCGTTCGCAATCAAATAAACTGTTTTGCTCATAATTCGATTCAGAAAGCTGTCCTGTGCTGGCCTGCAAATCCCCTTAGTAAACGACTCCCTTTTTTAGGATCACGTTTGCATATAAGGCCCGCTCGCTCGTCGCAAAAACCGCGTAAGCACGCTTGGCCCGCTCGTAGAACGCGAACCGCTCCACGTATTCAAAATCCACCGCCCGCTCCCGTCTCCCAATAATCTCCGAGTACTGATTCCAAATCGTGGGTTTGTGTAAATCCCCTGGCACCACAGCCATCAAAGCCACCGGTTGAGTCACGTATTGATCCAAGGGCAACACCTGTAAAATTGCGTCCAGCAGCGCTGGAGTCCCGTTCCCATCACACCGCACCAAGCGCTGCGCAACCGATGCCGCCGGAAAGTTCCCGTCAGCGAGGACCAATTCATCTCCATGCCCCATTTCCATGAGAATCTTTAAAACGTCAGGCGACAAAATCGGAGGGATAGCTTTGAGCATATTCAGAAATTTTAGGCGGCTGGACTCAACGGAAGGGAGGATCCTACGGTCTGCGTTTTTCGGAGCTTGGATCGGTACAAAGCAGGAGGCATCCCGAACTCTCTCACAAAAGCACGGTGGAAATTGCGGACCGTCGAAAAACCGCAACTGGCCGCAATAGCTCCAATTTTTTCCGTCCCCTGTTCCACCATAGCCCTCGCACGATCCATCCGAATTCTCAACAAATGCTGCCCTGGACTCCTGCCCAGTCCCCGTTGGAACGCATAGTGCAGAGCCCGCAACGAAATTCCTGCATGCGAGGCCACATCGCCCATCCCAATGTTTCGATTTAAGTGATCGAGCATGAATGCTGCTGCCTTTCCCAAAGCTGGATCGGTAATCGCAAAAGTATCCGTGCTCTGACGAACCACCAACCGTTTCACCGGAACCACCACCGGATCTCGCGGCGGCACTCCTCCATTCATCCACTCATCCAGAACTCGCGCTGCCGTGTAGGCGATTTCTGTCACATTCTCATCAATACTCGAGAGCGGCACCTGTGAGCACTCACAGGCCAACTCCATGTTGGCCACCCCCAAAACCGCGATGTCATCGGGAACCTGAAGACCCAAGTCCAAACTCGCCTGGACCGCATCCAAGGCGAGCAAATCATCCAGAACAAACAACGCCAATGGCTTCGGCAACTCCTCCAATTTACCCGAGAGCCAGCGTCTCGAGTCCTCCCACGTTTCAGCCGATCCATGAGGCCCTTCACTCCACTCCAGCAGCGAACACCCAAAACCTCGCTTCTCTAGCGACTCCGTAAACGCTTGCCGACGCTCCCTCTCAACCACCCCGCGCCGAAGACTTGCCCACGCAAAATGACGATACCCACGATCCAAAAAATGTTCGGCCGCCATTCGCCCGCAGGCGGCATTGTCTTCCTTCACACGCGGCAGCGAAAACTCCGAGTGATTACTCCCAATCAACACCGTCGGCTGAAGATGCGCCTGCTTCTTCAAAAACTGAGCAATCCGGGGAACCGCAGTGTCATTCGCCAACATTCCATCTCCACGCCACCCTTGCGGAATCGTCGCCTCGATCATCGCGCGCATCTCCAAATGCCACCCTGCCTCCCTCGCATACCTCCCAATCCCCTCAATCACTCGCGGATCAAACCACCCGAGAGTGACGAGAATGTTCCGCTTGGGCTTCATAATCTGCATTAAAAGTCCAAAAGCTCGCAAACCATGCCGGAAAATGCAAAGCAATTTCCACAAGCATCCCCCTCAGATCCTATCCGTTCCAACGCTACTTTCCGGCCATATCCTCTTTGACCGTCTTCATCGTCGCCTGAAGAACCTGCATCATTTCCGATTCCCCAGACTTCGCAGCCTCCGGCCAACTCACCCTCACCGCCAAACGCAAACCCGCAATCTCTTGCTGCGCCTCAGCCACCTCCACACCCCCACTCTTCTGAGATACATGGTACCGTTTTACAGACGCCCCATCCAACCGGCTTTCCTTCGCATCCGCCGCCACAGCCCCCCCCAAAGCCGCTTCCGCCTTTTTCACAGCATCACTTTGTTTCGGATTGAAACAGGCGATGGTCAACACGGGCCCACCACCAACAGCGAGCTCGCTATTGGCTAAGTTGGTCACCCTCAGCGAAACCCAGATGGTGGGAGGGGTGATGTTCTTTTTGATTAGCTGCCAATTGCGGCTAACAACCACGACAACAAACTTTCCCCCAAGTTCGATCCGCAAAGCTGTGCCCGGCTTGCTGGCCCACTGTGCCGTTTCCTCCAATTTGCGCTGCATTGCCTGATCCCGCTGCGCCTGCAAAGCACGATCCACCGCCGCCGGAGCGTTCATCGCCGGAGGCGGCATGGTGGGTGGCGGAGGAATCGGCGGCACTCCCCCAGCATTCCGAAGCATTTCACTCAAGGCAATCCTCGACCAATCCCATCGGAAAAGCGTCGCCTACTTCCGAAATTCCACCTTCAAACCACTCCGTCAGCTAGGGGCATCAAAAAATGTTTAATTATCTATGTTTGGACACTACTCTACGCATCCTTTTGTCACCGTCCATAAACCTGAACCCCCCATCAGATCTGGCACCCTCGTTAGCGTTTCCTAAAAAACTAGAAATGAAAAATCCCAGCCTACCCGAAAAACAGGGGCTCTACGATCCACAGTTCGAGCATGATGCATGCGGTGTTGGTTTCATTTGCCAAATGAAAGGCAAGCGAACTCACGAGATCGTTCAGCAAGCCCTGACCATGCTGGTCAATCTAGACCACCGGGGCGCCTGCGGATGTGAGGTCAATACAGGAGACGGAGCTGGCATCCTTCTCCAATTGCCTCACGGCTTCTTTTCTAAAGTCGCAGAGGCCGCTCATTTTACCCTTCCTGCCCCAGGCCAGTACGCCGTCGGAATGATTTACCTCTCTCCAGACGCCTCAATTCGCGCCGAAAGCATCAAAACTTTCGAAGGAGTGGTTTCCGCAGAGGGGCTCTCTGTCATCGGATGGCGAGATGTCCCTACCGATAACTCTTCCCTTGGAAAAACAGCACGGGACAGCGAACCGTTCCACCGCCAAGTCTTCATTGCCCGCGGCACAAACCTTCCCACAGACGCTGATTTTGAACGCAAGCTGTTCGTCATCAGGAAATTGGCGCACCACACCATCCGCTCAGCCGGAAAGGATGCGTTTTGGTACGCTCCAAGCATCTCGAGCCGCACCGTCATCTACAAGGGGATGTTGATGCCCGAACAAGTCGGGAAGTACTTCAAAGATTTGAGTGATCCTAGCCTCGATACCGCGCTCGCATTGGTTCACTCGCGCTTCTCCACAAACACCTTCCCAAGCTGGGAACGCTCCCACCCTTATCGTTACATTGCCCACAACGGAGAGATTAACACGCTCCGCGGCAACGTGAACTGGATGAAGGCTCGCGAACCCCTTCTCGCCAGTCCTCTTTTCGGAAACGATATTTCGAAAATCCTCCCCATCGTGAACACCAGCGGATCGGATTCCGCGATGTTCGACAACGTTCTCGAACTCCTTGTCATGGGCGGGCGCTCATTGCCCCACGCCATGATGATGATGATCCCTGAACCTTGGAGCGGCCACGAGTCTATGTCCGAGGAAAAACGGGCATTCTACGAGTATCATTCCTGCCTGATGGAACCTTGGGATGGCCCAGCCTCCGTCGTATTCACCGACGGCACCATGATTGGCGCGACCCTCGACCGCAATGGACTGCGCCCTTCCCGTTATTACGTCACCAAAGACGACTACGTGATTATGGCCTCCGAGGCAGGCGTTCTGCCCATCGAACCAGAACGCGTCTCGAGCAAAGGGCGCCTACAGCCCGGCCGCATGTTCCTAGTGAACATGCAAGAAGGCCGAATCGTCGACGATCAGGAGATCAAGCATCAGATCGCCGCCGAGAAACCTTACCGCGAGTGGATTAACGATAACCTCATCAAACTGGCTGACATCAACGATGCTCCAGAAGTGCCAGGCCCAGACCACAGCACAGTCCTTCAGCGCCAACTCGCCTTTGGTTACACATTTGAAGACCAGCGCAAAATCCTCCTTCCAATGGCAAAGGATGGCGTCGAAGCCACTGGATCCATGGGCACGGACATTCCGCTGGCCGTTCTTTCGAATAAATCCAAGCTCCTCTACGATTATTTTAAGCAGCTCTTTGCGCAGGTCACCAACCCGCCAATCGACTGTATCCGCGAGGAAATCATCACGTCCTCAGTCACTACCATTGGACCAGAGCGTAATTTGCTAGATCCCAATGCGCTCAGTTGCCACCTCATCGAGCTGCCAACCCCAATTATCACAAACGAGGAGCTCGCCAAGCTGCGCCATGTCGCCCAAGGCCAGTTCCGTTCCGTGACAATTCCAACCCTGTTTGACCCTGCCAAGGGAGCTCTCGGGCTAGAGGCGGCTCTCGACGAAGTTTTGCAACAGGCCTCCCTCCACATTGACGCCGGAGTCAATCTGATCATCCTTAGTGACCGCGGAGTCAACCGTCATAACGCCTCTATTCCTGCGTTAATGGCCGTTTCCGGTCTCCACCACTTCTTGATTCGAGAAGGCAAGCGAACCAAGGTTGGCATCATCCTCGAGTCGGGAGAACCTCGTGAAGTCCATCACTTCTGCACTCTGATCGGCTACGGATGTTCGGGAATCAATCCCTACCTCGCCTTCGAAACCCTCGATGACATGATCCGTCAGGGACTTCTGGTTGGCGTAGACCATTACACGGCCTGCAAAAACTTCGTGAAGGCCGCCACAAAGGGCATCGTCAAGGTGGCCTCCAAGATCGGAATTTCCACCATCCAGAGTTATCATGGTGCGCAAATCTTTGAATGCGTCGGATTACGCCAAACGGTCGTAGACAAGTACTTCACCGGAACCTCCACACGCATCGAAGGCGCTGATCTCGTCGCGATTGCCGAAGAGTCACTCTCCAGACACCGCACTGCATTCCCTGAACGTGTCGAAACGGCACCTACACTCGAGGTGGGTGGCGATTACCAGTGGAGAAATGAAGGAGAGGCTCACTTGTTTAGCCCTCAAGTCATTCATTCCCTCCAAAAGGCGGTCCGAACCGGAAACTACGAAACCTTCAAAACCTACTCCTCGCTGGTCAACCAGCAGATGGAACAAACATTCACCTTGCGCGGACTCCTTGAATTTAAAGGGGCAGCACCGGTGCCGATTGAAGAAGTAGAATCCGTGGATTCCATCGTCAAACGCTTCAAAACCGGGGCAATGAGTTATGGCTCGATTTCCAAGGAAGCGCACGAAAGCCTCGCCATTGCCATGAACCGGATCGGCGGCAAGTCGAATACCGGCGAAGGCGGTGAAGATCCCGAGCGCTTCACCTGGACCAACGAACGGGGCGACTCAAAGAATAGCGCCATCAAGCAGGTGGCCTCCGGCCGCTTCGGCGTCACAAGCCTCTACCTCACCAACGCCAAGGAGCTTCAAATCAAAATGGCTCAAGGAGCAAAGCCCGGTGAAGGCGGCCAGCTCCCTGGAGGAAAAGTGTATCCGTGGATCGCTAAAGTCCGACACTCCACCACTGGCGTCGGCCTCATTTCGCCGCCGCCCCACCACGATATCTACTCGATCGAGGATCTTTCGGAACTGATCCATGATTTGAAGAATGCAAACCGAGCCGCCCGAGTCAGCGTGAAGCTCGTCTCGGAAGTTGGAGTTGGAACGATCGCCGCCGGTGTCGCCAAAGCTCATGCCGACGTCGTGCTGATCTCCGGATTCGATGGTGGAACAGGTGCCTCTCCTCAAACCTCTATCAAACACGCCGGATTACCTTGGGAATTAGGACTCGCCGAAACCCATCAAACGCTCGTCCTCAATAAACTCCGCTCGCGGATCGTAGTCGAAACCGACGGCCAGCTCAAAACGGGACGGGACGTCGTAATTGCCGCACTTCTGGGCGCTGAAGAGTTCGGCTTTGCCACGGCTCCTCTCGTGACCTTGGGCTGCATCATGATGCGCGTCTGCCATCTGAATACCTGCCCAGTGGGAGTCGCAACTCAGGACCCTGAGCTTCGAAAGAACTTCACCGGAGATCCGGCCGATACCGTGAACTTCATGCGCTTCATTGCGCAGGAAGTCCGCGAAATCATGGCTCAACTCGGCTTCCGCACCGTCAGCGAGATGGTCGGACGGACCGAAAAACTCGAGCCGCGGAAAGCTGTTGACCATTGGAAATCTAAAGGAATCGATCTCTCGAAACTTCTGTATCAACCACCGCTAGGACCAGAAGTCGGTCGCTTCT
>CANFNA010000164.1 GCA_947448395.1 Chthoniobacteraceae bacterium | reverse complement strand
GGCCTCTGTCGACAAACTCCTCGCCGGAAAATCTCTCGTAGAATCAGGCCTTTCCTCCGGAGGCACAAAGTTGAGCTCCCAAAGACGATACACAAACCAGAAAGTCGCAGATCTAGTCGCAAAAGCCGAAACCGAACAGAGTGACTACCGTCGGCAGAGACCGGTGAATGTGTTCTTCAGTCCAGACAAGTACATCTTGCGAGTCGAAATGAGCGTCTTTGTTTGGAACACGCTGGTGCTCTTGCTTTCGAGTCTCGCGCTGCTTTCCGTCTTGTGGGTCATTCTAGCCAAGCAACTGAAGCCGCAAACTCGCGCGCGCCAGAACAACTAATTCCCTGCCACCCCGTCCGGTCACGCGCGCAAAGATCGATTGGGAAACAGCCTAAAAACAGCGAAGAAACCCGTCACTGGGTTTAACCTGCATCCCGCATTCTGGGCAGAGAGACGAATTCAAAGAGACGCCTCTCTGACACTGCATCAGCTCATCGAGTTCAACCGTCGGCACGCCAACACCGTATTGTGCATCAGCATGGCAATCGTCATCGGGCCGACCCCCCCCGGCACCGGTGTGATCGCCGCGCATTTAGGCGCCACCTCATCGAATGCGACATCCCCAACCAATTTACTCCCTTTCGGCGAAGTCGGATCCGCTACCCGATTGATTCCCACATCAATCACCACCGCTCCTTCTTTTACAAAATCTGCCTTCACAAACTCGGCCCTGCCTATGGCCGCAATCAGAATGTCTGCAGATCGACAAACCGCTGCCAGATCGCGAGTCCGAGAGTGCGCTACCGTCACCGTTGCATCACCGCCCAATCCCTTTTGCATCAAAAGCAGCGCCATTGGTTTCCCAACAATCATCGACCGTCCCAGCACCACTACGTGCGCTCCTGCAGTTTCCACTCCACTCTCTACCAACAAGCGCTGACAACCCAGTGGCGTACATGGAACAAACGCATCTGCATCCCCCAATGCCACCTTGGCCACGTTGATCGGGTGAAAGCCGTCCACGTCCTTACGAGGATCAATCGCCTCCACCACAGCACGCTCATTAATGTGCGCGGGCGGCGGTGACTGAATCAAAATACCGTGCACACGCGGGTCCGCATTCAACTCGCGCACGAGCTCAATCAACGCTTCCTGTGATGTATCCGCGGGCAACTCGCGCTTGATCGAAAACATACCGAGTTCCTGACACATTTTATCCTTGGATCGCACATACGCCTGAGAGGCAGGGTCTGCACCAACCAACACAACCGCGAGCCCCGGAGTGTGTCCCACTGCTTTCAACGCCTCCACCGAGGCCCGTGTTTCCTCCTGAATTTTACGTGCAATCGCTTTCCCGTCGATGAGCTTCATGTCCGCTAGCCTATGCCATCGTCCCCACCCCCGTGGAATCCAAAAGAAAACGATCCCCTTCAGCGCCCTTCAGCAACCGATCCCTCACCACTCAGCAACCGCTGCACCGTTGCCCTCTCTTTCTCAAAGGCGACTTCATCCGAAGTCGGCCCAACTTGGTGCAATGGCAAAAATCTCACCAAAACCATAGAGTACGGCTTCGGAATCCGAAACCGATCCCAACTCCGAAGCTCCCAGTAATCCGAATAATCCACGCAAACCACCATGATTGGGATGCCGGTGCGCTGGGCTAAATATACGAGTCCCGGACTCACTTCATAACAGGGCCCTCGAGGACCATCCGGCGTAATAATCACATCCGTTCCACCGTCCAACTCCCCCTGCAATTCGCGCAGGGCAGTCACACTCCTCTTGGAGGACGAGCCCCGCACCGCGCCAATCGCAAACTCGGCAACAAGCGCCGTTAGAAGACCCCCATCGCGACTCGGACTCGTCAAGACCGTTAACGGTCTACGCCCCCGGCAAATCCATTGATAACAAAGCGGTAGGGCCAGAATCCGGTTATGCCATGCGGCAACAAGCAGCGGCTTACCCAGCTCACGATGCAGGTAACCCGCTTCATCCTGAAGTTTCCAATTTAACGTCCCACCCAATAACCGCATCACGCGACTCAACACCCACGCCACTAATCGCTCCTTCCACAATCTCATTCCCCGCTCTCCTTCCAGCGAAAGGCCGAGAGATTTGGAAGGCCAATCTGATCTAAAATGCGATCAACCACCGTGTCCGCAAGCGCCTCAATCGTATTCGATCCGGCGTAAAACGAAGGCGAGGCAGGAAGCACAATCGCCCCAGCTTCCATCACGGCCACCACATTCCGTGCATGAATCAAATTCCACGGCGTTTCTCGCGGAACCAAAATCAGCTTTCGCCGCTCCTTCAGAAAAACATCCGCAGCTCGCAAAATCGTTGAATCACTCGTTCCTGACGCAATCCGGCCAAGCGTACCCATCGAGCAAGGCACGACGACCATCACATCAAACCGAGCCGATCCGCTCACAAACGGTACGTTCATGGTCTTATCTCCGTGCTCTTTTACGCCTTCCGGAACATCGAGATCCCCGAGCTCCTCACGAATCACCTGCTTCGCGTACCCACTGAAAACCAAGTGCACCTCATGCTCTTTAGCGTCTATCCGGGACAGTAACCGTTGAAGGTAAATCGCCCCACTAGCCCCAGTCGCGGCGAGCACAATTTTCATACAGACACCCAAGATTTAGAGATACCCCGCTCCGTGCAGCTTGGCAGTCAAATCACTCTGACGTGATAGCTGCCGGACGTACACCTCTGCATGCTCCGAATCGGGCTCACACCGTGTCTTCGGATCAACCTCAACAAGACGCCCGCAGAGCTCCCTGAAAGTCGTCGGCTTTCCTTGGGCTGCATGCCACGCATAGGCCGCCTGAACCGCAGCTCCCAAAGCAGCTCCTTCCGCACTCTTCAGACAGACAGTGGGCACCCCAAAAACATCCGCGCAAATTTGCCGCCACAAAGCACTTTTACTCCCGCCTCCGGTCAGCCGAATTTCAGTCGGCTTAATTCCAAGCGCACGGAAACGCGCCATCCCATACCCCAGCCCCATCGTGACACCCTCCATCACCGCTCGTGCCATGTGTGCAGGCGACATGCTAACCGTTGTCAGACCATGAAAAACCCCCGTTCCAGATGGCAGATTTGGCGTCCTCTCGCCGTTCAGGTACGGCAAAAACAACAACCCATCCGCACCCGCGGCCACTGCTCTGATTTGTTTCTCCAACTCCTCATGCGTCCACCCAAAACACTTCCGAATCTGTTCCGTCGCAACCGTGACATTCATCGTGCAAACCAGCGGCATCCAACGGTCTGTCGAGTCACAGAAAGCGGCCACTTCTCCCTCATCATCCACCACTGGCTCCGCCGCCTGCGCAAAAACGGTCCCTGAAGTACCAAGACTCACCGTCACAACACCGGGCTGCACGTTTCCTGTCCCGATCGCCCCCATCATGTTGTCGCCGCCTCCTGCACTCACCACTGGACTCTTCTCCAATCCCCACTTCGCGCGCAGATTCTCCCGAAGCAGTCCCAGCGCACGACGAGACGAAGAAATCGCCGGCAAAGCTGCTGCCAAATCCGAATCAATGAACTCCACTAACGGATCACACCACGTTCGCGTCCTCACATCCATCAGTCCCGTCCCTGAGGCATCCCCAAACTCCATCGCCCGTTCACCAGTGAGAAAAAAATTGATGTAATCGTGCGGGAGAAGAACGGTCTCCAGAGCCTTGTAGTGATGCGGCTCATTCTCCTTAAGCCACAAAATCTTGGACGCCGTATACCCCGGTAACATGGCGTTTCCAGACAGTTTAATAATCTCTTCAGCCCCTCCAAACTCGGCCTCGAACTGTTTGCACTGGTCTACTGTCGACGTATCGCACCACAGCTTGGCTGGCCGAATCACCTTCCCTGCCGCATCAAGCGGGACAAATCCATGCTGCTGGCCGCTGACCCCAATGGCCACCACTTCCTGCTTGCGCGCGCCAAGGGCCACGAGCACCTCACCAACAGTAAACTCCACCGCATCAATCCAATCCTGAGGATCTTGCTCCAAGTGGCCGGGCGCCAGGCCTCCAATGAGCTCATAAGACTGTTGCGAGGTTGCGAGTACTTTTCCGGCAGCCACATCCACAGCAATGGTTTTGGTGGATTGGGTTCCGCTATCGATACCGAGTGCGATCATACAAAGGGATTATCTGACCTGACTTGCCCATTTTGGGGGCGTCCTCCATGAATAGTGCACTGTCCGCGAAGCTGAAGCCTGAAATCCAAACGCATGATCACAAAACTGCTCCACACCCGTTACCGCGTCCAAGACATCGACCGCACAACCACCTTCTACACAAAGGTGTTAGGACTGGAAGAGATTTCCAGACACACCTCCCCACGAGGCTCCGAATTGGTCTTTTTTAAGGCCCCAAAAAGTGACGAACTCATCGAAATCTGCAAGTACGACGCCTCTGGCCCCGTCATCGTGGGCCCAGACCTCACACACCTCGCTTTCCAAGTCGAAAATCTTCAGGAATTTGCCGCCCACGCGGCGTCGCTCGGATACCCTCTCTCAGACGGTCCAACCCAAACCTCTACCGGGAGCATCATCGCCTTCATAGATGCTCCAGAGGGCTACGAAATCGAGTTGATCCAACGCCCTTAGGTCCAAGTTCTCCACCTCTGCCCAATCTCCGAACATCTCCTCTCTATCATGCGCAAAACAAAGATTATAGCCACACTGGGCCCTGCCACAGAGTCGAAGGAAACCCTCCACGCTCTGATGGAAGCCGGCGCCAACATCTTCCGGCTGAATATGAGCCATGCCCCCCACGACTGGGTGCGCACCCTCGTCCCACGCATCCGTTTCATCGCCGACCAACTCCATCGCCAAGTGGGCATCCTGATGGATACGCAGGGCCCTGCAATCCGCACCGGTGATCTGCCTACAAAACTGGAACTTAAACACGGTGATATTTTCGAATTCACCGTTCGAGGCGAACGGAGTGAAGAAGTCTACTCTGTCGATGTAAACTACGATGGATTGATCGATGATATCTCCGAAGGGGACACCGTTCTGGTCGACAACGGTGTGATTCACATGAAGGTCCTCTCCAAAAAGGGCCACCGTATTCGCTGTCAGGTTCTCACGGAGGGAGTTATGGGCTCCCGGCGCCACATTAATCTCCCCGGCGTCAAGGTGAACCTCCCTCCGCTGACCGAAAAGGATCTCGCAGATATTGCCCTCGGCGCAGAAATGGGCGTCGACTTCGTAGCCCTCTCGTTTTGCCGAGAAGGCAATGATATCGACATCCTCCGCGAGGTCCTCAAAAGCCACGGAAGTAAGGCGCATATTATCGCCAAAATTGAGGATCAACTCGCCGTCCGGAACCTCGATGAAATCATCCGCAAAACCGATGCGATCATGGTGGCACGCGGCGATCTGGGGATCGAATGCCCCATGGAAGACCTTCCAATCATCCAAAGGCGCATCATCAAGCGCTGCCTCAAACATGGCCGCCCAGTCATCGTCGCTACCCACATGCTCGAATCGATGATCGTGAATCCGGTCCCAACTCGCGCAGAAGTCACCGACGTAGCCAACGCCGTCTTCGAACAAGCAGACTCCATCATGCTCTCCGGAGAAACCACCACAGGCAAATACCCAGTCAAATGTGTCGAAGTTCTCGACCGTGTGGCACGCCGTATCGAACGCAGCGGCGGTGCTGGTTTTGCCAAAGACGCCCTCCTGCACGACGAACGCCAAAAGACTGTGCACGCCGCTGTCACCCTCGCAAACTCCCTCCCAGGCGCCAAGCTGCTCGTCTTCACACGCCGCGGAGTCATGGCAAATTATGTCTCAGGGCAACGCCCTCTCCACGCCCCCATTTTCGCGATTGCACCCACGGAGGCGGTTGCCCGGCGCATCTCACTTAATTGGGGAACCACTGCGTTTGCACTGCCATTCCACGCTCCCTCGGAGCAAGCCATTCCGGCTGCAGAGGAACTTCTCCGGCAACGTCACCTTGTCCAACCAGGTGACAAGCTCGTCATCGTCAGCGACGCGCCGGGTACCGACGCCCATTTCGACGCGATCCAACTCCGCGAAGTTGGAAGCAAACCGCGAGGAAAAGAATAAGCAGCCTAATTCAAAACCGCCTCCGAGCGGCGAGCGAACCGCCGTTCCTCCACCTCTCAATATCCAAAAACCACATCCACCTTCGGAGTGGTCTGCGCCCGTGTTATCCTCTGGACCGCAATCACGTTCCGCCCCCACCTCCCTCCACTCACTATGTCGACTCGATTCTTCTCCGCCGTCCTCAGTGCCTTTCTTTTCCTCGCCGCTTTTGCATCAGCCGAAACACCCCTGCGCGTGTTCATCCGGTCCGGCGCTAAAAGTCACGGCCCCGGCGCTCACGACCATCCCGCCTTTCTCAAAGACTGGGTTGTTCTCCTCAATGAACGCGGTGCAAAAGCGACTGGCGCGGACCGTGCGCCAACTCGAGAAGAACTCGATGCCACAGATGTTCTGGTGATCCACAGAGACGGGGGCGGCGATTTTTCCGCTG
>CANFNA010000163.1 GCA_947448395.1 Chthoniobacteraceae bacterium | reverse complement strand
GGCTTTTTCAACTCAGGCTTCGGCTCCGGCTTGGGCTCGGGCTTTTTCAACTCAGGCTTCGGCTCCGGCTTGGGCTCAGGCTTTTTCACCTCAGGCTTCGGCTCCGGCTTGGGTTCAGGCTTTTTCACCTCAGGCTTCGGCTTGGGTTTGTTCAGCGCAATTTCACTCGGAGGATGATTATCCGGTTCCGGATCTTCCTTTGACTCCTCTCTTGGCGCCCTCTTCGGTTCCGACTTGGGAACCATTTTCTCCTCTGGCTGAGGAACAGGAACGGGCTGTGGTTTCGGAGTTTGGGGCTCCGGAATGTCATCGACGGGAGGTTTAGGCGGCGGAGGCACTCCGCCAACAGCAGGAGCCCCAGTTGCAGGATTCCCTTCGCTTCCCCCAAAGCTTCCCCCGTCCAACCACGTCACATCGGGAAGGGTCACTGATTTTCGAGTGCTACTGAAAAGCCAAATCGCAAACAACACGACCACGTGAAAAACCGCCACCCACACCAAATTACGGCGAAAAAAGGAATCACCGGCCATCGCACTCCCCTACTGGCCCTCCGGGTTTTTTGCCAATCCGACCTTCATCACCTTCGCCGCCTTCACTGCGTCCATCACCTCGATCAATCTCTGGATAGGCAACTCCTTGTGCGGCCGAATCAACACCGCCAAATCAGGCTTAGCCGCACGCAAACCTTCCAAACGCTCTCCGAGCTGAGCCAGCGTCACCTCCTCTGTATTCAGCATCAGTCGGTCGTTCTTATACAGCGTCACATTGATCACTCCATTCGGGTCCACTTCATGCCCCTCCTGTCGGCCTGAGGGCAGTACCAGATCGGTGCTGTTCTCCATTAAGGGCGTGGTGATCATGAAAATCAGCAACAACACAAACGCCAAATCTAACAATGGCGTCACGTTCAACTCATTGAGCGTGTGCATGCTATGCTTGTCAGAGAACCGGCGCATCAGTCTGTGATTTTCGATTGTAAAACTCGGGACGACCGGCGCCCGCCCTCGGACAGCACGAAGCCTGACGTCCCGTACTCTTTATTTTTCACCCCGGTGCGAGACATAACGATGCTCAAAAGCGCTCGTAAGCTCCGACGCAAAGTTGTCCAACTCCACAATCATCCCCCGCACCGTCGTCACCAAATAATTATAGCCGAACATTGCAGGAATCGCCACCAGCAACCCTGTCACGGTCGTGATCAAAGCCGCAGACACCCCAGGCGCCATCGCCGCCAAGCTGGCTGATCCCGCCTTCGCCACATCCGCAAACGTCTCCATCACCCCCCAGACCGTCCCCAAAAGACCCACAAAAGGAGCCCCACTTACCGCCGTAGCCAAAATGATCATTTGCGACTCCAACTTTAACGCCGTCTCCCCAACCGCACGCTCCATCGCCACGGCCACCACCCGCATCTGCGCCGGCGTAATCGACTCAGCAGTCTCCAAACGCTGCGCAAATGTCTCATCCACCTCCGTCGCCCCCACAAGCTGATAAGCCAACTCCGTACACCCCGCCTCGTACACCGCATAGACCGGCGCCCCATCAAAAATCAAATTGTCCGCAAACAATCGCATCGGCTGCCGATCCTGACGGAATAACTCCAAAAACCGCTCCCTTTGCCGCTTCGCCATCCGGAGCGAAAGAAACTTGGTGAGCATCACCGACCAGGAAAAAACCGAACCGATAAACAGGAACGCAAGAACGAGCTTCCCGGGAAGCGTCGACTGTTGGAAAGCGAACACAAGTCCGCCATCGCTATTAGCTAATAAAATAGGAGAGAAAAGCGTTGCCGCCATGGTTTAGAGATTCGTTAGTCGAGCCGTTCCAAATCTTCAAAGACAAAGCTTCATATATGATCGCACTTCTGCTCCTTGTCACATCCATCTTCGTTTTCCACGGCCAAGTCCTCGCCGCCACACCACCAAATCCCGCTCAAGCCGCCGAAGCCGCCATCCTCCCCTTCTTGGATGCACTCGCTTCCCCTCCCTCTGGATCCGCCCACGCCTTCGTCATCAAAGGCAGGGTCGAATCCGTGAACTCCCTCTCCTTCTCCTCGGCCCCTCCCGCCTTCGAATTCGCCCTCGAAACCCCCAATCGCCTCCGAATCCAGTTCCCTCTCGGCCAATCCCTCGTGACCGCCTGCCGCGATGACCAACGCCTCTGGGCCGCCCCAGCATCCGAACTCCAACCTTTCCTCTCAGCCCTCCCAAAAACCTCGGAAAAAGGCATTTCCCTCAAACCAATCCAAATCCCTTTCTCAGGAAAACAACTCGAACTCTTCCCCGCCCTCCTCCAAATCCTCCCAAAAGGCTCCGCCCAATTAGAAAATATCCCCTGCGAGGTCGTCGATGTCCGCATCCTCCCCCAACTCGCCAAACTCCTGCCACCAGAAGTCGAAACCTGGGCTCTCCGCCTTTGGCTCTCCCCAGAAAAAAAACCAATCCGCATCGGCCTCCAATTCCCCGGAGGCTCCACTGTCCTCCGAATCGATCATGTCCAATTTTCAACATCGCTCCCACCTGAATTCTGGAGACCCACCCCAGACTCCCTAACCATCCCAACCTCCCGCCTCCAATCCCTCCTCAACGCTTTTAGTCGAAACTCAGAAGCCGCAAACTCTCAAAACCCGCGTTAATTCCTTTTAATTTAAGCCTCTATCTAAAAAATACTTACAATTATAAATAACACCACCCACCCAAAATCTCGATTAGCCCCCCCTTCCCCCACCCAAGCTCACTCCATTGCTCTCGCCTTGACCCCAGCCGAGAGAACGCTAAACACCGCGCGCCATGCATTCTCCGGAAGATCAACTAGAAATCCTTAAACGCGGCGCCGCCCAGATCTTGTCGGAGTCCGAACTTCTCACAAAACTGCGCCTCGGCAGACCCCTCAATATCAAGCTCGGCATCGACCCGACCGCCCCCGATATTCATCTCGGCTTCACCGTCTGCCTCCAAAAGCTGAGACAGTTCCAAGATCTCGGCCACCAGGCCATTCTCATCATCGGCGACTTTACCGCCATGATCGGTGACCCCTCCGGACGCTCCAAAAGCCGCCCCCAACTCTCGCATGATATCATCATGCAGAACGCCCAAAGTTTCCAGCAGCAGGCCTTCAAAATTCTCGACCCGTCCAAAACCCAAATCGTCTTCAACGGCGACTGGTTCGAAATCATGAATTTCGAACAGATCATCCGCCTCAATAGCCGCGTCACCCTCCAACAAATGCTCCACCGTGAGGACTTCCGCTCCCGCATCGAGCGCGGAGACTCCGTGCGCCTCCACGAAATCCAGTACCCCATCATCCAAGGATGGGACTCCGTCATGGTCAAAGCGGACGTTGAAATTGGCGGCACCGACCAACTCTTCAACATTCTCGTCGGCCGCGACCTCCAAAAAGAAGAAGGTCAACCCGAGCAGGTCGTCTTTCTCATGCCGCTCTTGGAAGGCTTGGACGGCGTTCAGAAGATGTCCAAAAGTCTCGGCAATTATGTAGGCGTTACGGAAGCGCCGACCGAGATGTTCGGGAAAATCATGAGCATCTCCGATACACTCATGGCCCGTTACTATCTCCTGCTTCTTGGGCAGGAAATGCCAGACATGCACCCCATGGATGCCAAGAAAAACTTGGCCCGCTCGTTAGTCGCCCGCTACCACGGTCCCGAGGCCGGCGCTGCCGCGCTCGAAGATTTCAACACGCGCTTCTCCAAACGCGACCTCGATCAAGCCGAACTCCCAGAGGTCGCCATTACCTCCCTCGGCGCGGACATCGTGTCCGCCGTGGTTGCCGCCTATTCCAGCGCGTTCAACATCACCAAATCCCGCGGAGACGCCCGACGCCTCGTGGAACAGGGCAGCGTACAACTCCGTTCAGAAAAGGTCAGCGACCAAAAGACCCCGCCCGAGTTCCGCCCCGGAGACGTCCTCCGACTAGACAAAACCCGCGCAGTCCGCCTGATTGGCTAGAGGCCATCGAAGCCTAACGAAAAGCGAGTTTTTGGGAGTCCCCCTTCCCCATTAGGCCAGCAGTTCGCGGATCACTTTGGCTTTCTCGACTCCCGTGAGCCGGAAATCCAAGCCTTGTGTCTTAAAGGTGAACCGTTCGTGTTCGATCCCGAGCAAGTGCAGCACCGTCGCGTGCAGGTCACGCACATGCACCGGATCCTTTACGATGTTGTATGAGAAATCATCCGTCTCCCCATAGATTGTCCCACCCTTCGATCCGCCTCCTGCCAGCCACATCGTGAAGCAACGGGGGTGATGGTCCCGACCGTAATTGTCCCGGCTCAATCCCCCCTGGGAGTAAATCGTCCGCCCAAATTCGCCTCCCCAAATAATCAGCGTGTCCTCAAACATCCCACGCTGCTTGAGATCTTGGATTAATGCGTGCGTCGCCTGATCCACATCCATACACTGCGAGGGCATGCGTTTGCCCAGATTGCTGTGGTGATCCCAGTTGTTGAGATACACCTGCACAAAACGCACTCCGCGTTCCACCAGACGGCGCGCCATCAATACCGAGTTCGCAAACGATCCAGGCTTCCGAGCCTCTTCCCCGTACAAAGCAAACACGCTCTCCGGCTCCTTCGAGAAATCCGTCAACTCGGGCACACTGCTCTGCATCCGGAAGGCCATCTCATATTGCTGAATCCGCGTCCGCGTCTCGGGGTCATTCAACGTCGCAAAATTCATCCCGTTCAGCGCATTGATCCCATCCAAACTCTTGCGGCGCACCCCCTCAGAAACTCCCGGCGGATTGTTAATGTACAAAATCGGATCCCCCTTGCTCCGGAATGACACCCCAGCGTGTTCCCCCGGCAAATAGCCGCTGCTCCACAATCTCGAGGAAATCGCCTGCTCCTGCTCCCGATTGGTTGGCGTCGCCACCAGAACCACAAAAGTCGGCAGATTCTCGTTAATCGCTCCAAGCCCGTAACTCACCCAAGACCCCATGCAGGGCCGCCCCCCAATTTGCGATCCAGTCTGCATCTCGGTGATCGCAGGCTCATGATTGATGGCCTCGGTGTGCATCGACCGAATGAACGCCATGTCATCCACGCATTTGGCGGTGTTCGGCAAAAGCTCGCTCAGCCACATCCCGCTCTGGCCATGCTGAGCAAACTTGAACTTCGACGGCGCCACGGGAAACCGCGCCTGCCCACTAGTCATACCCGTCAAACGCTGGCCGTTGCGGATGCTATCGGGCAGATCCTTGTCGTACATGGCCTCCATCTGGGGCTTGTAATCAAACAGATCCATCTGCGCCGGCCCGCCCACCATGTGCAAATAAATGACCTGCTTCGCCTTTGGCGCAAAATGCGGAACCATCCGCGCGACCTCGGCAGCGGCCCCTTGGGCTGATCGGGGGCTGCCTCCAGCAAACAAAGAGCCCAGTGCGGCCGAACCAAGGACGCTGGAACCAGCGCCCAGGAACTGACGTCGAGTCAGCTCTAGTTTCACGTCGGCTGGGAGATTTCGAAAAAGATGAGAATTGCAGTTCATAATCTCGGAAAGGAAAGGTTGCGCTTACTTGTTGAGGGTCTCGTCCATGTTCAGGACCTGATTACAAACCATGGTCCATGCAGCCAGATGCGGGACCTCCGTCTGCACGATTCGCTTGGATTCACCGACGGCGACCAACGCCGCCGCATCCTCCGGATGACCTTGATAATGCTTGAGAAAATCTTTCTGCGAACTCAGGAGAATCTGCTTCTCCTTCTCCACCGGAGAACGGCCCAAGACTCGCTTCAAAATATACTCCACACGCATCGCATCATCGGATTCCGCATTCAAAATCGCATTCTCAGCCAATCGCCGCGCCGCCTCAACAAACTGGACATCGTTGAGCGTCACCAAGGCCTGCAAAGGAGTGTTCGTACGATCGCGTCGAAGGCAGGACACCTCGCGACTCGGAGCGTTAAATACATCCATGTTCGGAGGCGGAGCCATCCGCTTCAGGAAGCTGTACAACGAGCGTCGATAAAGGGATTCGCCGTGATCTTGAACGTAATTGCGTGTGTCGCCGCCGGGCAACCCCACCACATCCCAGATCCCCTCCGGTTGATAAGGCCGCACCGAGGGCCCGTACATTTTGTCAGAAATAAGACCACTGACCGCGAGCGCATTGTCGCGAAT
Organism: Chthoniobacteraceae bacterium; assembly: GCA_947448395.1. Taxonomy (GTDB): domain Bacteria; phylum Verrucomicrobiota; class Verrucomicrobiia; order Chthoniobacterales; family Chthoniobacteraceae; genus Chth-196. Next base: position 517 of record CANFNA010000163.1, on the reverse strand, counting down.
CATCTCCGCATCCATCCGGAACCGCGGCCCGCGAGAGAGGAGGGAATTATCCCGGTCCTTTTCAAGCTTCTCAGCCGTCACCTCAGCCGACTGCCGGTAAGTGGCACTGGTCAGCATCAACTTGAACAAGCCGCGAACATCTCCGCCATTGTCCCGAAACTCCGCAGACAGCCAGTCCAACAAATCCTGATTGCTTGGGTTCGCACCCATAATCCCAAAATCCTCCGAGGTCTTCACGATCCCCTGTCCGAAAACCTCCTGCCAAAAACGATTCACCGTCACTCTTGGCGTGAGCGGATTCGCCTTGTCGACCAACCACTCGGCCAACCCCAAGCGGTTCTTCGGCAAACCTTCCCGAACCGCATGCAGAACAGCCGGAGGGGCCGCGGCAAGCTCATCGCCGAGCTTGTTGTACTGGCCTCGCATCATGATGTTCGCGACAGGCATCTTGTCTTTGTTCTCTTCCTGAATGTGCGAGATAGCGCTTCTGGATTTAATCGCCTCCATCTCTGCCTCC
>CANFNA010000162.1 GCA_947448395.1 Chthoniobacteraceae bacterium | reverse complement strand
GTCAAAGTTGCCTTCGACAAGGCCGTTGCCCCACCGCCGATAGGGGCCTCGCGGGCCCACAATGGAAACGATTCAGGATTCCCAGGGGACGCAGATTGGAGCGTTGAGACGCTGCTGAATCCAAGCGATACCGCGAGAAGAAGAGAGGAGAAGATTCCGGTTTTCATGCTGTTAGAGAAAGCGAACGATTTTCACGAGGTTTTGGGGATTTGAAACGATAAGCGTGTGCGACGGGACTGGTTCTCCAGAAAGCGTTACTTGCTCAATGTGGGTTCCGCCCAAATTGTGTAATTCGACTTCAGATTGGCGCCCTGTCCCGAAGTCACCAATTGCAGTTGAGCCGCCCCTTCTAAATCGCACTCCAATCGCACCGCTGGCTCGCCACCTTTCAACTGAACGGACGCCGTTTTTTTTCCGTCCAAAAGAATCAAAAACTCACCGGCCCCATTCGCCCCCAACTCGGAATGGAGGCCCACAAACACCTCAAATTTGCGGAAAACACCGACAGGCAATTGATAGGTCAGTGTGCTCCGGCCGCCAGTCCCTAATCCCTCGCGAAATACCCTTTCCATCACCCTCTCATTTTCAGAGATAAAAAGTTTTAAGGGTACTTCTCGCTCCCCATTCTCCAGCACATACCCATGGCTGGGATGACCCCAGTAGGGTGCGCCAAAAAACATCTTCTGCGGATAATAAAGGCTCGGCGCTTCTAGTGGAAAGAATGAGGCAATCCCAATCCTCTTTGGAACTTCGAAGGCGCCACTCGAAAACCGATTCATCCCCAGCGCAATAATGGTGTGGATCGCGTCGGCAACAACCTCAGCATCAACCTTGGCCGCAACCTTCTGACTCCGCGTGACCGCCTCGGAATCCCCTTGATAAAGGGCTTGGATGATTGGAAACGTCGTCCCCCGGGCATTCACAATTGCCTCGTGAATGCGATGCGTCAGCCGCCACGCAGCCTCACCCACAGAAGTTCCCAGCACCCGCGCTTGATAGCCTTCAATCGATACATCCACCGTTCCGCTTTCGATTAGGCCATGCAGCAACTTGTGTTTCATGTGCGCCGGAGGCGGAAGAAACTGCTGCTGCAACGTGAACATGTTGTCCCCTGGAACCGTATGCGAAGGACTCCCGTAGTCCTCAATCAAGTGACAGATCGTTCCAGTAAAACGCGCCGCTTCCCCAACCCGCCCCTCCCGCAAAGCTCCTGCAGCTTTCTCAATAAAATAACTCAGGACTTCCTGATACTCCGGTGGCGTCGAAGGCAAATGGAGCACCGTTAAATAAGTCTCCCCCGGCCGAGAATCCATCATCGCATACTTCGCATTTTTACGGTCGGTGAACACATGGTCTGGAATCAGACAGAAATCCTCCCCCAACAACTCCCACTCTGCTCCAAGCGCTGCACGGTCCGATTCAGGCAAAGCCTTTAACGCCGCTTTCGTGATGGACTGGTGCGGCTCACTCCAACCAAAGGCAGACCCACAAACCAACAACATCAAACTCCGAACAAGAACTCGAAACAGCATAGGACTCAGGTTCATTAAGGTTTCTGATCGGAGAGTTTTTCAATCAGATCGCCAATCCGCTTTCGCAAGGCCATCGGCACGCGATTGCTCTGAGCATTCGGCTGACGATCCTGACTCGCAATCTCGGCGTCACCCGTTCCGCCCACCACTTCACTAGCCCCACTCACAAGAATCTGCAGCGCCTCTTGAGCGTCCGGCGTCCCCTTCAGCGCATCGGGCAAGTGGGCGAGTTTCTGTTGCAGCAACCAGAGGTACTGATAATCCTCCGCGCCCTCCCGCATCATTTCCCAACGCAAACTTGGAGCCACCGACCCAGCACCATGCGGGTCCGGATAAAACAACTGCCCCATTCCCCACACGGTGCTTCCGCCAAACTGCGGATACACGAAGACCGGTCCCTCCCACGTTTCGGCGAACGAACCAAGCGTCTCGTAAGTGAGCCATCCGCGGGCTCCGAATTTCCACGCCAACCACCCAAAACTCCGAGCACTCACCGCGGGATAATCAATGAACGTCCTATAGTTGTCGCAGAAGGTCACCACCTCTCCAAACTTCTGCGCGCGCTCGCGGGCCTCAGATGCATGATCCAGATTCCGAAGACACCAGTGGTCGATGAATCCATTGAGCTCAGGATGCGGATCAGCCGTGGCGAACGTCCGCAGGCCTGGCGCCGTCTTTCTTAAAAACTCCACAAATTTGCGAATGACCCGGTAATTATTCGCAGGAGTGTCCTGTGTCCGATCGCTGGTGTGATACGTGTAAGGCTCATCCATCGTTGCAACGAAGAACCGGTCCAACCATCCCCTCCGCTCGAGCACTGCATGCATGTGCTTCAAATACGCTCCGAACTTCGCCTCAAAATCCGGATGAATCTCTCCGTTGTCACCGCAGATCTGCGCCCCAAACCACCGTTGTTTCGTCACTGCAGGAAAATGCCAAAGAAAATATAGCCCCTGCATTTCGCCTGTCTTCACCATGCTCCACACCGGCAGGAAAAGATGGTCCGTCTTTCTCTTCTCAAACAAAGCCGCTGCACTCCTCTCCCATTCCTCAGAGTCCACCGTCAGCACCCCATCCTTGGCCACCTTCACAATAGGAGATGGCAGCGGATCCGGAGTCTGGAAGTGCGCCGAAAAATCCTGATGGAGATCCTCAATTACTGAGCCTTTCTGCAGCCACTCGGGCAAACGTTTCGGCGAAAAGACGCTGGTATTTAAAAGGGGCGAAACCTCAGGCAACGCAAATGAACGCACGTTCAATTCGAGAGGAATCACCTCAGCGTTCGGTTTGTCCGAAGGCATCCATGCCTCTCGAGTGAACTCGATCTTAAGCGAGCCTCGATAATTCCCTGAATGCGCCTCGCGAGGCACGCGCACCGTCACCAGAAATTGCAGGTTCCGATTCGGGCGGGCGTCCCCTGCACCCTTAAGCAGGGGATCTGGATACTCGCCGACACCCGTTTCATAAGGCATCGCCGCCCTCATCCTTGTTCCGCTTGGCTCGTCCACATACACATAGGCCATCCGCTTGACCCCGACCGCCTCGGCACCAATGAATGCCTGCCCATCAGCCCTCAAATCCGTGCATGAAACCGTGACGTTCCGCAAAGGAACCTCACTCCTGAGGACTAGCACAAAAGGCTCAGCCTCCCCTCTAGCGGCCTGAATCCCGACGCTTTCGCCTTTCGATTGGATTGACAGCGTCTCGGCCGCCTTCACTTTTTCAACCGGATATAGCGACCACACCCGATGCCGCCATCCGTCCACCACCAGACGCGCCGCCTCGTTTATATACGGAGCCGGTTGACGGGGATCATCCCCGACTCGGAGTGCGCCCGCCTTCTTTGTCCCGAGATCCTCGATCGCGAACAGCCCAAATGCCTGAAAAAACAGGACAGCCCCACAGAAAATGGGGAATGGAACGATTCTTCCAAAAATCCAATGCCTCATAGGGAATCTCTATTTCCAACTATGACTCGCGACCAGCCTCAGCGTCCGTTTTTGAGAATCTCCTCCAAAACACGCCCTTCGGCCCCTGGCAGCGAAATTCCGAGCAGCTTCGCAATTGTTGGCGCCACATCTAAATTGGAAACTCGAGGCACCTCAATCCCAGCTCGAATGCCACGCCCAGACGCGATGAAAATCCCATCGAGTTCGGGATCACTGTTTAGATAGCCATGCGTGCCGTTGTAGTTGCCCGAGGCTGTGACAACTTCCTCACCAACGGACTCTTGTTTGAATGCGTACCCCTCCTTCGCATACAAAACCAAGTCGCCCATTCCCTGATTCTCGGACGGCGTAGGCATCCCGAGCGTGGGACCTTCATTGCCGTCCAGAACGCGTTCGACGCCTTCCACCTTGGAGAAGAGCTCTTTTAGTTTTGGCATAAGCTCCGCTTTTTTTACTGGGTCCTGCACATAAACAAAAGACATCCCCCCTTGTGTCATCGCTGCCACATCGCAGTGACTCACAGACGCTCCGCGCGTGATCAAGTATCCCTCTTTTTTCAAAACGACATTCGGCATAATGACCTTGGAGACCTTTTTGAACCCATGGTCGGTCGCAACCACCACCGTCGTCTCGTTTTTCAGTCCAGAAGCCTCGATGGTTTGCAGCAAATCGCCCACCAACCGGTCCGCATACGCAAGCGCCGTGTAACTCGCCATCGTTCCTGCACCATAAGTGTGATGCACCGCATCCGTGTTCAGAATGTGATACATCAAAAGATTCGGGCGGTGTTTTTCCCAAATAAACTGCGCACCGCGAGTCCAACACTCGTCCAACCATGCACTGTTCTTGCGCCCCGCCCCAAACTGCATCCACCGAATTTTCTGCTCCGAAAAGGCCCCTTCTGCGATCATCTCGCGCTCCACTTTTCCCTCAGAACTCGGGAGCTCTGGAAAGCTCCAGTCAATCGTTTTAGCCCGAGTCACCGCAACCCAATCCGACTCCGCTGTGGTGAGCCCTGCCTGATGCGCAACATCGTAGAGAGTGGGGGCAAAGACGAGACGCTCTTTGTCTGCCCACTGCTCAATCCTCGGTGGCAACCCATTGGGCTGACGCACCAATAATCCGTTGTAAAGCACGCCATGTTTTCGCGGATTCACCCCTGTGACCAAGGTCGTGTGATTAATCCAAGTAATCGACGGATTAGAAACCGTCATGGCCTTCGCTTGCGCACCGGCTGCCGCAAGTTTTCGGAGATTCGGCGCGGGCAACGCAGGATCATTCCAAAGCCGCGCCGGAAAGCCGTCGATACTGATCAGCACCACATGACCATTACTGGACAGATTTTTAGCAGGAGCGGAAGTGGCGTTGATCGTTGCAAGTAATAACGCAAACAGGGTGGGGCGAAGGTTCATGAGTCCGAGGGGCAAGTGGAACTGCGAAAAGACAATCCACGACTCAATAAACCCTTGGGTGCGCGCGTACATTTCGGCGCCGCGCCATCACACGCCTTCTGCGGGTCCACAAAAACATTCGGCCAAAGCCTATCGGAACATTTTCTCCAACCACCGCACCGAAGCCTCTACCAGTAACTGCCCACCCTCCGGCCCCACGAGCGAGACATGCGGCTTCCCGCTGTAGGAGCCACCTCGAACCGCCGTATCAGTTGGCAAATACATCCCGTACCCATTCGCTAATTGAACCACCAACGTTTGAAGCGCCGGACTTCGGGCCTTCAGTTGAATTCCATAGTCGCAGAACAGCTCGAATGGATTCGTCGCAATTGCCACATCCCCCAAACGTAAAATGTGAACCTCCGCCAAATAGGGTTGCTGAAAAGGATCGCCCAGCGGCCCTCCCTCAAACCGACTCACAATCGTTTCCTCCAGCGCCCGCAACGCGACCTGAGTGGCATCGAGACGCTTGCTATCACGATATTTTTCCAATGACATCTTCGCCTCCCTATATTCAGCCAACGTAATCGCGCGTCGTGGCAGGGGTAACTGCTCCAAACGATGAGCAAACACGAGATCCTTTCGAATATCCGCCCGCGCAACATCCAAAGTCTCCATGACCGCACGCCCAATGCGCCTCCCAATCTCCTGCTCCCGAGAAATTCCACGCATCCGCGCCATTCGCGCCTCCGCGGCCTTTCGAAACATCGAATGCGGAGACTGATCGCCGGCCGCTCCACACCAACCCACTACAGTCAACGTAGGATTGCCTGTTCCATGACGCATGTATTCCCGCGCTTCATGCCAGAAATCTGCGTGAATGCAGTTCTGCTCCTCCACCTCCTGAGACGGACAAGCTACGTTCACACCCACAGCAATCAACCGCTTCTGGCGATCCCAGAAAAAGAGACTCTCAATCCCGGGGTCGCAACCGGCCTCCATCCTCCGAAAATCATCCTCCCGCGTATTACCGTACATCCTTGCCTCGCCCCCAGCGTAACAGGCCCTGCGATTCTCACCAGTCGCCGCAAAACCAAGCGTCCAACTCACCCCTCCCAGCGCCCTGCACCCCCACGCCTCGCCCACAACCTGACAAAGCTTTTCAATCAAGAAATCAACGTATTCTGATGGCTGCATCACCGACCCGTCCGCTGGGATCGGATACGAAATGAAGGTTTCCAAAAAATTCTCGGACGTCACCGGAGCCGTATGCGTATGAGTCGCAGAGATCACCACTCGGTTAGCATCCACGTCCGGATGCAAAGAACTCAACCTCGCCCGAAATCGCTCCAAAATCGACGCTGGAATCGTCGTCAGGTCACAAGAAACCAACACCGCCTGATGGCGTTCCCCTTTCACATCCACACCCGATTGCAAGGCGATCGCAGCAGCTCGCAGAGGCGTCTCTATCCCTCTGGAAATTCGGGTATGCAGCTGACCCACCAACGCAACTGGACGCTGCGGCGTAATCTCAACCGTTGCTGCGCCAACCAGAAGTTCCGAGGCACTCACGCGCTCCACAACAAATCCAATCAACGAAGTGATACCCAAAATCATGTGAAACCATTCCATGTTCGAAACGAACGAGCCCTCCATTGAGATTGAGCCCCCCTCTCCCTTCGGTCCTCGCCTCTAGAATACGCTCACGGATTTTCAGCACTCAATGAATCCCAACATCCCACGCCATCCGGAGAACGGCCGCTACTCCTGCTTCCGGCGATACACCACCATGTTGGTTCTGAAATGAAGGTCATACAGGCTTTTGAGCTCACCTAACTTCATCAAAATCCAAGGCTGAAGTGGCGACCGTCCGTTCTTTGTAAACACGATATCATCGGCCACATAAGCACACGAATGATACGCGTTCCCCGTTTCCTTATCCGTGAAGAAGATCACATCTCCTAAT
>CANFNA010000161.1 GCA_947448395.1 Chthoniobacteraceae bacterium | reverse complement strand
CCTCCGTTACCATGCCCCCCCTTCCGCCGCCCCTCTCGGCTCTGTTCCGAGCTCCTAAATCCCTCCTGAGCCGCCTCGTTCTCCAGCTCTTTGCCGTATCCACTTTCGGCACCCCTTTCTGCCTGTCCGTTGAAAACCAAGAAGCAAGGCTAACAAACCAGATTCAGGCTACTTACAAACAACCAACATCCGCCTCACCACGACTCATCAAAGGCTCAGAACTCGGAGTTGGCCGCTTGGTCCCTGACACTTCATTTCGCGATTTTAAGGGAGAATCCCATTCACTAGCCGAATTTAGGCCTCACAAAGGACTCGCCATCGCTTTTACAAGCGCAACCTGCCCAGTCAGCAAACGCTATCTACCCACCCTGTCCTCCTTATCCAAATCTCTGACCGAAAAGGATATCCCCCTCCTTCTAGTGAACCCTTTCCCATCCGAAACCGAAACCGCGATCCGATCCCAAATCGCTCAACTCAACACACCCACTCTCTACATCCGTGATCTCGAAGGAAGACTCAGCGCCGCGCTCGAGGCTCGAACAACAACCGAAGTCTTCCTCTTAGACCCCTCCGGCACCCTGATTTACCGAGGCGCCATCGACGATCAATACGGGACTAACTACAGCCGTCAGGCTCCCTCAAATCACTACCTTGAAGAGGCCGTCGAAGCACTCCTGCACGGAATGCCTCCCAAAATTAACGCCACCGAAGCTCCCGGTTGTGAATTAGAACCCAAAGCGCGCCCCTCTCAAAAACCCACTCAGGAAAAATCGCTGCACCTCACTTACCACAGAGACATCGCTCGAATCCTCAACCACAACTGCGTGTTGTGCCATCATCACGGAGGCGTTGCCCCCTTCCCCTTGGATGACCTCGATTCCGTGCAAGACAGAGCGCGCACCATCCGCCGCGTCGTCTCTGAGGGAACCATGCCGCCATGGCACGCCGCCCCTCCCGCCCAAAACTCGGAAAGCCCCTGGGCCAATGATTGCTCGCTCTCCTCACGCGACAAAGCCGACCTGCTCGCCTGGCTGAATTCTCCAGAGCGCCCCATCGGGAACCCTGCCGATGCACCCCTTCCTCCAAGGTTCTTCGATAGCTGGACCATTGGAACTCCGGATTGCGTCATCCCCCTCACTCGCCCCTACGAAATCAAAGCTTCAGGCACCATGCCTTACCAAGTGGATATCGTCGAAACAGACTTCCCAGAGGATCGCTGGGTTAGCGCGTATGAAATCATCCCCACAGCCCCTGAAGTCGTCCATCACGTGATTCTTCAAGTCCACGAAAAGGGAACACCCGCAAAAGTCAGCAGAGCGGCCGAAACATTCTGGGGAATTTACGCGCCCGGCAACGGCGCACACATCTATCCCGAGGGCGTCGCCAGAAAGATCCCAGCAGGAGCGAAAATCACCTTCCAGATCCACTACACCCCGTCCGGAAAAACCACCACCGACCGAATGAAACTCGGACTCCTATTCTCCAAAAGACCTCCCGAACTCGAGGTCAAGACCGTTGGGATAGCCAACCAAAAACTTCGCATCCCCCCGATGGCCAATGACCATGTCGAAACCAAGAGCCGCATCACCCCCACAAACCTCCTCGTCTCGGGGCTGATGGCCCACATGCACACCCGTGGCAAAGCCTTTAAATATGAAATTCTCAAGCCCGGGGGCGTTTCCGAGACCCTTCTAGACATCCCCCGCTACGACTTCAATTGGCAGCGCACCTACGAACTCAAAACGCCCCTCCTCCTCCCAAAAGGCACGGAAGTAAAAATCACTGCCGTCTTTGATAATAGTCCCGAAAACAAGGCCAATCCCGACCCCAAAAAAACCGTCACGTGGGGCGAACAAACCTCCGACGAAATGATGATCGGCTACCTCGAAATCCTCACCCCGATCCCCCTACAACCCAGCTCCTCCCAATCACCCCTCAACTCGTCACGGCAGCCATCCATTCAGCCCCGTCCGCTAGGATCAAAAGAATAGGAATTGCCAGCCACCACGCACGTAGTTTCACTCGGTGTCATGGCCGATATCCCAAACATCTCAGAAGCAGAAACCCTCGTCATGGAGCTCCTCTGGAAAACCGCTCCCCTCAGCGCCGGAGAAATTGCCAGAGCACTCGCTCCCTCCACTAACTGGGCTGAAAATACCGTCCGAACCCTCGTCACGCGGCTCCATGAAAAAGGCGCTCTCACGGCTTCTAAAAACGCCGATGGCGTCCGCATTTTCCAGCCCTCCATTGAACGCCAAAACTTTGTCGAAGCGGAGAGTGACTCCTTCCTAAAACGGATTTTTCAAGGAGCCGCAAAGCCGCTTCTGGTCCATTTTGCGACGCATTCCGAATTGACTCCAGACGAGGTCGAAGAGCTCAAAAGCCTCCTCGAAAAATCTCAAAAGAAATCACAAAAACCTTAGCCCGCCGCTCACGCTTCATGGACTTTCTGGATTCCTTCCTGACTTGGTGGCTAGCAGCCAACCTGCGCGCCTTCCTCCTGGGATTCTCCATCCTGGCTATCCAGTTCTTCCTCTCAAAAACCTTCCACCTCCCCGCACGCTGGCGCTACGCCTTCTGGTTCCCCGTCGTCTGTGTTCTGGCCGCCCCAAAACTGCCGCCGTCTGACTTCAGCATTGAAAATCGCATTCCCATTCTTCGCTCCGATTGGATCCGTCGGTTTTCACTCCAAACGCTCGCCCAAACTCCCACGTCCAATCCCGTCCCTGCCCCCGCTCCACCCTCTTCACCATCTGACGCGCAGAACCCCTCCGAGACCCGCCCCAGTTTGACTCCCATCAGCGCCGATTCGAACGTGCCTCTGTGGTCACTCCGTCACTGGCTTTCCGCTGGACTCCTCGCAGGCGCTTTCCTCCAACTTTTTAGGTCCGTCTTCTCCTACCACCATACCCTAAGCCGCATTCGAAAAGAGTCCCACCCAATCGATATTGAACTGCTGAATCTCCTTGAGGAAACCACCCGCCTATGCGGTCTCAAACGCATCCCCTTCACCCTCGTCTCCTCCGCAATCCGCAGCCCCGCCGTCACCGGATTTCTTAAACCCACCGTTCTCCTTCCCGCTGGATTCCCCTCACAATACACCCCAGAAGAAGCGCGCTTCGTTTTACTCCACGAGCTCACGCACATCAAAAGACGCGACCTGCTCGCCAACTGGATTCTCTGCTGCCTTCAGGCACTCCACTGGCTCAATCCCTTTATCGGTCTTTACTTTGCACGCATCCGAGCCGATCGGGAACTTGCCTGTGATGCCCACGTTCTCTCTCAAATTCCAGCGAACCTCCATGCCAGTTACGGACTCGCGTTGCTGCGCTTCGAACGCAGCCTCGACCCTGTAGGCCTCAGCCGATGCCTAGTCGGTATTTTCGAACGCGCTTCCGGCATTCGATTGCGCATCGCCGCCATTGCCAACTACCGCAAGGCCCACCCATTTTGGACCTTCGCTGGGAGCAGTCTGCTCTGCTTAACGCTGCTCACCGGAGCCTCCCATCTCTCCATCCCGACAACGGATTTCCAGTATGAAATCTGGCACGTTCACCATCCGGATGCCGATCGGTTTCTCGTTGAAAACAAGGGCGTTCGAAAATACGGCGAGTGGCAGGCCCAACAGGTTTCCTATTGGGGCCCCGCTGAAAATAGCACGGAGTGTCACCTCACGTACTGCTTTCCTTTTCCCGTCTCTCCCCGAGAAATCTCGGTCTATGCCCAATTAGCCGCCTTTAATTTTTCACATGGCGGGGGAATAGGACGCGGCCTCTGTTCCCTTTGGGCCTCGAGCAATGGCATCCAGTGGCAACCGCTCCTGGAAAATCCCACCCCGGAAAGCATCGACTCCTACCGCACTTTTGACGGCGCTCTACCACCGGCACTTTCGCACATCCAAACGCTCTGGATTCAAGTGAGATTTCGGGCGGAGGGAGCCCCAAACCGGCTCTACACAACGGCCCAATTCTGCCGAAGCACCCCCCAGTCCGAGAAACCTGCCTTCTCGATCTCCGCCCGATTTTAGGCCCCGAAAAAGATCAGCGAAAAACACGCTTGACCCAACTTGCCCTACATCTGTAGTGATGACCGCATAACTACAGATGTAGTTTATAGCCAACCCTAATCATGAACCATCCTATTAATAGCTTAATCACCCTCACCCGTTCGATTGCTCCACTCGTGCTCATCGGCGCCGTAGCCCAGACCTCTCTGCAAGCCGCAGAGACCGGGCCCTATTTCCGATTGGAAAATGGCGTCAACTCAATCTCCGGAGCAAATTTCAATTTGGGACCAAATACTGTCCGCCTGCTCAAAGAATATAAGTATGACGCTTCGCCTTCTATGAAGCTAAAATTTAAAGAAGCATATACTTATGGAGGGGCTATCGGATATCGATTCACTGAGTCATTTTCAACAGAAATTGAATTAGATCACGCAGAGAATGAGATCAAGTCCCTTGACGGCTACTCAATAAAAAACACCATCATTGGCCATTTAGGACTATCAAACCCTCAATTCAAACAGACCAATCTTTTGTTTAGCGCAATATACCATCACAGGCTAAGCGAAATGCTCACGTTCAACTTAGGAGCAGGCGCCGGAGCGCAGTTTTGCTCAACAAACTCTAAATCCGTCTCTGCTGAACTTGGCGATCTCTACCTCTCAACCAAGCCAAAATCAGACACATCATTTGTAGCCCAACTGAAAACAGGCCTGTCATTTGATTTATCAAAAAATCTTTCTTTAGATGTCAGTTATAAAATCCGCTTCGCAAGCTCTTCAGACGTGTATCACGGCACCGAACTTGAATCCAAAATAACTGAGAAAGTGAGTTTAGACAATCGATTGAATCACGCTTTCACCGCAGGGTTTACCTACTCATTCTAACTCTATTACAAATTAGTAGCGTGTGTTAATAGCACCGGCGGATCGAATTGATTCGCCGGTGTTTTTATTTTCTTTGATTCAAAAACAACACCGCATCAGCTCTCCGGCAGAACCCTTCACATCGCTAGTGGCTCCGCAGCTCTCCCAGCCCTTCGCAGGCGCGACGCCCCGGAACCTTCGATCCAGAACGCCAAAAATCAGAACGGCTTCACCGTTTCGCTCAGCGCTCCGCGAATCTGCCTCCCCAGCTCGCGCCGAAACGAAATCACTTTGGAAGGCAGACCCATCTGAGCCTCACGAGCTTCTGAAAACTCATAAACCCACCACGCCTCACTCCCCCAATAGGCCAGAGGGAAACCCGTATCACGCCCGATTGCCGCCACTCTAGCAGAGTCCCCTCCCCGCTCCGAATACCACAAGACTCGAGCTCCACTCCACCACCCTTCACCAACAAAATTCCCCTCTCCAATCCATCTCAACTCCCGAAAAGACCGCCAATTTTTCCACGCAGCCATCGGACTAGCCGGAATCGCCGATTCCCCCACTTCACCCGGGACAATTCCCCCCGTCCCACCTGCCTCACGACTCCACACCACCCACTCCACTCCACGCAATGAGTGAAAAACTCCCCCGTCACTCACCCATCGCTCACTAACCAAATCACGCCCCCTGGCGCGATCAGTCCAAAACTCAGCCTGAAAAAAGTCCTCCGCTTTTGCGCCTACACACGCCCTAACCTCAACTCGACCTAGCTCCCACAAAGCAATTCCATCCAACTTCATTCCCTCCAAACCCCTATTTTTCAGCACCCGCTCACTCGGATAGATCCGGATACTCCAAACCAAATCCGCTGGCGGTTCGTTCCACAGGCGTCCGCCCAAAAAACGCCTTCCCTCATGTTCGCCACCGGCAGACACCTCCGAAGCCAGCGCAAATAGCGCACTTCCAATCAGCAACACCCCGATCAACCGCCTCAGCGCTCCAATACGTATCGTTTGCATGATCTTCCGCGCCCTTTTTCGAGTCCGCTCCCAACAGCGGATGCGGCAAAACGGCGCTGCGCTTTTGGTAACACTCGCACTCATCGGCCTGCTCACCGTCATCCTTGTCGCCTTTCTTTCGTTCACAACCGAACAGCAGTCAGTGTCCTCGCTCAGCGCTATTTCTGAGCAGAACCAACTCGCCGCAGCCTACGCCTCAAGATTAGTCATCCACGACCTCCAAAACGAAATTAAGGCAGGCTCTCGGAACATCACCCCAGACCCGCCCGAATCGCCTCCAATCCTATACCCCGCAAACCCAAAAGCATCTGTACCGGCTCAGGCGTGCAAACATCCGATTGCCCCCTCCAATCTTCTCAAACAAAGCGCATTCAAAGTCTCATTTTTCCCAGCAGAAACCCTGCCTACTGCATCTGCCGCTCCATCTGGAGTCGCCATAGAAACATCCGTCTACCCAAACTCGCAGACACACCCCCCCTCAAGCCGCGCTTCCTCAGTGTCCTCTCTAGTCCCTGCTTTAGGCGGACGATTTATCCCTGCATCCCGTTGGAACGCGCCTGCTTTGCTGCCTCGAAAGCTCGCACAAAGCTCCTCCGACTTAAGCCCTGCAAACAGCGGATTTTTTGCAGCGCAATTCCAAAACGAGCCATGGTCTTGGTCTCCACCTGATTGGATTCTCATTCAATCCGACGGAACCACCCCTTCGACGTGGTCTACCTCCCATCGTTGGCAACCGTTATCCCCACAATCGGTTCACCATCGGTTCGCCTTCCAACTCTATGATATCGGCGGGCTCCTCGACCTAAATGTGGCAGGTTGCGACCCCAGCCTGTCCAAATCAGGAAAGGCCGCTCGAAGAGGAAGCCTTGGATTGTGCGACCTCACTCAACTCGGGTTCACGCCCGACGCCATCAGCGAACTCATCCAATGGCGCAACGGTGCAACCCTCCAAGAATCAGACACCCCTCCGTTCGGAGATCGCTACATGAACATGCTCT
>CANFNA010000160.1 GCA_947448395.1 Chthoniobacteraceae bacterium | reverse complement strand
CCTCCAGCCATGGCGTAGCGTTTCGCGAGCAATTGAGCGCCGTACTTTCTGGCGAGCTTTGATTGCCAGGCGCCTTGCGATTCAAAGAGGCCCAGCGCCGCTTCTCGCTCACTTTCGGCACGCGTTTCGATGGCCCACCAAAGCAGCAAGGGCAGTCTCTGATCGGCAAGATCCGCTTCGCGCTGCATCATGATGCGCAGGATCGGAATCGCACTTTCTGCGGGGAGTCGCTTGGCGCTGCAAAGGAGTTGGGTGCGGACTTCGGGGTGCATCTCATCGGATGCGAGTTGAGTGAGGGCAGCGGTGAGTTGAGGGCTGGCAGCACCTGAATCGCCGATGCAGCGCACGACCCAGCGGCGGATGAAGGGATTGGGGTGCTGAAGCCATTCGGTGGAGAGGGTTTCATCAAGTCCACCGAGCATGTGGAGGGCAAATAAAGCATCGATTGCATGGGGGTTCTCCGGCTTTCGAACGAGGGATTCGAGAACGGGGAGGGATCCTTTTTCCGAGCGCCAGCTCAGTTCTAAGGCGGATTGGAGACGAAACCATTTGTTTGGATGCGAGAGGTTTTCAATCAGGCTCGCGACTGGGTCTGTGTGAAGGTTGAAGGGTTTGAGTCCCACCTCTGCGTTTTTGGGGCGAACTCGGTAAATGCGACCGTCGGCTTTGCTCCAGTCGTCGACAGGGTTCACATGGCTGAGGCGAGTGTCATACCAGTCGGCGAGATAAAGGCAGCCGTCTGGGCCGACTTTGAGATCGACTGGGCGGAACCAGCGATCGGAGCTGCGGAGCAATTCGGGTTCATCTTCGGCGCTGAAGGTGGAGGTGGCCGGGATGCGACGGCTCACGTAGCACATGTTGTGGAGCGAGTTCGCGGCGATAAAACGGTCCTGCAATTCGGGCATGCGTCCGCCTTCGTAGATGGCGAAGGCTTGGCTGAAGCGCTTGCCATCGCTCTTAGTTTCGATGTGATCGAAGTAGCCGAAGGCATAGGGGTTCAAGGGGGGGCCGTGTTTGCCGAATCCTTTGACGCCGCTCATTCCCTGGTCGTAGTGCATTCCCCGTTGGGAAGCGTTGGTGCCGCTGAAGAAGCGTCCGAGCGAATCGATCTCGGTGCTAAAAGTATTTCCTCCGCCCTCGGCGTAGAGCTCGAAGACTTTGGTTTGCGGGTGAAACCGCCAGATGTGTTGGCCTTGAAAGCGAACGTTTTTAGTGACGGCGGAGGAGACGTTGCCGGTGGTGGTGCTGCCATTGGCTCCGTAGAGCCAGCCATCGGGGCCCCAGCGGAGGCTGTTGGCGAGGGAGTGCGTATCCTCCATCCCAAAGCCGCTGAGCATGACCTGCGGATCCCCGTCGGGCCGGTCGTCATCGTTTGCATCGGGATAAAAGAGAAGGTAAGGCGGATTGAGCACCCAGATGCCACCTGCTCCTTTGAGCGCAGAGGTGACCATGTTGAGTCCGTCTAGGACGGTGCGGTGTTGGGTAAACGTTCCCTGACCGGTTTGATCTTCAAAGACGGTGATTCGGTCGGCGCCTCGGACACCGCGAGGGGGCGGTTCGGGGATTTTATCGAATTGGGCGCGCAGGTGTTGGTCGTAGCTGATGACTTTGAGTCCGGCGGGAAATTGATACTGCAGATATTCCACCACCCACATGCGGCCGCGGGAATCCCAACTCATGTAAAGGGGTTGCATGACGTCGGGTTCGGCGGCCATGAGATCGATGGCATAGCCGTCGCGCATTGTGAAAGTGGAGATGGCCTCCTTTGGCGGGGTGGGAGGAGTGTTGTCGCGTTGGACGCCTCTTCCGGTAAACGCTGCTGCGGCTTTTCGGACCTCTTCATTGGCCGCCGGAGTGAATTGAGGGGATGCGGCGGGATTAAGGGGTAATTCGGCAGCGACTCCGGACCATGGGGAGAGGAGGCACAGGAGGAGAAGGCCGCTTTTCGATAGGCGGGAATGAGGGGACTTCATGGGGTGGGGGACTATCTGCGTTCCTATCCCAACAGGGAGCGGTGGGCCACCTTTGAATGTCGGCTTGTGAGAAGACGGGTAGACGGTCGGCGCGCCCGAAGTGGCGTTTTGCTGGGTCGAAGATGCCAGCCCTAATTTCTCAGGCGCTCATTCTCGAGGCGGCTCAAAAGAATCGGGGTGCTGAAATTGCGGAATGTGACTTCGATGGACTCTCGATTTTTCGCAGTTAAAGACGCCACCGCTTCTTGGTTGATCACAAGGCTTCGGGAGAGACGTTTGAAGAGTGGAGCAGGAAGGCTGTTTGCCCATTGGGTGATGGAAATCTTCACCATGATTTTCTTGTCGTTCTCGATCAGGATCTGGGTGTACGGGCCAATGGCCTGAATCGCGCAGATTTCTTCGGCGCGAATGATGAGTCGTGAGCGACCGTCTTTGAGGGTGATCAACTCTTTGCGAGCATAGTGCCGCAAGAGCGGTCCTCCTGCGACGCTCCCGCCGAGGTCTGGGAGAGAGGCGGGCTGAGTGTCTTCGGAGCCCGTGATTTTCAAGCGCTCGGCTTTGAGTCTTTGGATGGATGTGCTCAACCGCTCGGCTGTGTACGGTTTAAGGAGGTAATCGAGGGCGTCAGTCTCAAATGCTTGGACTGCGTACTCGTCGAAAGCAGTGGTGAAAATGATCCACGGTCTGGGCTGAAGGTTTGAGAGAAATGGCAGCAGGGCAAATCCGCTTTCTGGGGGCATCTGCACATCGAGAAAGATTGCTTCGGGCCGGAGTGCGAGAGCCATCGCAGCGGCATCTGTGACATTCTTCGCCTCGCCGACGATTTCGATCTCGTGCGCATGGGCGTTTGCGAGGCCTTCTGCCAGGAGTTGGCGAGCCAGCCGTTCGTCATCGACGAGAAGAGCGCGGAGGCGAGTGCTCATGAGGTTTTCTGGGAGAGAGGGAGGCAGATGGTGGCGAGGATTCCATCTTCGGTTGGAGCAATGGAGAGGGACGCCTTGGATTCGTAGAGGAGCAGGAGACGTTTTTTTAAATTGAGGATGCCTGTGTTGAGAGAGGTGGCGCTGTTCGGTTCCACCCACTTCCCTGTGTTTTTAACCGTGATGTTCAGGTAATTCTTCCGGATGCTAGCAGCCACGTAGATGACAAGTGGGCGAGGGCTCGTCTGTAGACCGTATTTGAGAGCGTTTTCGAGAAGTGGCAGGATCAGGAAGGAGGGGCATAAGCAAGCGCGAGCTTCGGGTTCTGAGTCCAAGTGGTAGATGAGGTCTTCAGCGAACCGTACTTTCTGAACGCGTAAGTAGTTCTCGAGAGCGGAGAGTTCTTTTTCAAGAGGCTCTAGGGCGTTATGTTGTTGGAGTGAGAAGCGGAGGAAGTCGGCAAGCGATTGAGTGATTTCTCGCACGTCGTCTGGTCGCTTTGCTGAGGCGATCACGGAATTGAGGGCGTTGAATAGAAAGTGCGGGTGGATCTGCGCCCTGAGGATCTGCATTTCCGCGACTTTGCTGGAATGCTGTAGCGCCGTATTGTGCTGGGCTTGTTTGGCGAGAATATAGAGCAGGGCCCACGAGGCGAGCGTTGCCCAGCGGAGCGCGAAAAATCCGGTCATTAATTCCGGCGCGTTTGATGGCGTTAAGAAAAATCCGAGCGATTTTAATATCAGGATGCAGCCGTGATAATCGATGAAGGCTAAGGGAAGGTTGATTGAAACGATGAGGAGTCCAAATGTGAGGCTGGAGAAGTGCTTTTTGGTAATGCTCTTCCAAAGTGGTCGTGTTGCCGCGGTCACGAGGAACCCGGAAACTGGACGGGCCATGGCGAGGGCGAGGGCGTCGGGGTTTTTAAGGGCACCGGAGAGCCATAGGAAAATTGGGAACATGGAGTAAGCCCCCCACACAGCGAATTGCGCGGGCCAGAACGAGAAGCGCCAAAGCCAAAGGCCCTTCTCTATGGAGTTTTTGTTATCCGCGCTTTGCGAAAGACCCGCTGTGAGGCTCATGCGTGGGAAAGCATGCGCATAAATCGGTTTGGTTGTAACGAGAGAGATGCGATTTATTTTTTAGCGAATCGAAAGTCATCACGCGGTGAAGCGGCGATTGGAAATGAGACTGGTTGCTTTTTAGGCGCGGAGATGGAGTCGGCAGGGAGAGTGTTGTGGCGCACGCATGGTGGGCAAAAAGCGCCATCTTGAATCGTTCAATTCGGCAAGAGGGGATGGAACACGGGGAAACCGACGACGTGGCCGCAAAGGGCCTCCCTGTTTCGTAAATGGAATTGCCTAGTTCGTTTACTTGTCGGCCTGAAAACCTTCTCAAATGGGGTTTTGGCACGAATGACGCTCTGCTCGTGCGTTTGTTTAACGGTCTTTTTTCAGAAGGACTGTGAAACGCCCCACACCCATTCTAAATGCACCACCCTGCAACGTTCGTTCCGCTCGAGAAAACTGCGGTTCCCCATTCCCCTGCGCTCAGGCCGCTTTTGGCATGGATTGCTCGTTGGGGCCTGTTGTCTGTTTTGCTGCTGAGTGGTGGGGCGTTTGAGCACGCTGCCAAAGCGGCTACTTTTGGGTCGGGCAAGACTTACTCAGTTCTTTCTGGCAACTATGATCCCGGTTACTCGCAGTTCTATGACGGGATGACTTTCACCGGCGATACTCAGTTTTACTCGTTTGGGCAGTGGTACGAAATGTACACTACCCTCCTGAATATCCCGGCGGTTTCTTATAATGTGTCGCTTGGAGCTCAGGTAAGTCTGAAAAATGACCAGACATGGTCTAACAATGGCAGTGGTACTCTGACATTAATGTCTAGCTCCTACCTGCAGATGCAGAGCAAAACATTGACCATCGCTGGTACTGGAAATGTGTCACTGGGCGGCCTTCTGGATGGTAACGGAGGCGGTGCAATTAACAAAACAGGCTCGGGCACGACCACGGTGATCGGTCAATTTGCTACTGGGGTTTCTGTGAATGTGAGTGCTGGCATACTTCGCACGATGAGCGGTACCAATGCGACTGCCGGTAATGGCACGTTCGTCACGGACGGATATAACAATTTGATTAGCGCTCAAAGCGTTACAGTGAGTAGCGGGGCAACATTAGATATTGGGGGTGGATCTGGGACCGGCACGGCGAATGTTGCCACTCTTAGTTTGATCAGCGGTGGGACCATTGGTCTGACGTGGGGTTCCAAAATTGTGGCAACAGGTGCTGCGACTCTCTCGGGAGGGAATTTTAATTTAAGTCTCACGGGCACTCCGACGGCGGGTCAGACGTACACCCTGGTCCAAGGTGGCTTCGGAAGTTCGCTGAACGGTGGGGCGTACACCTTGTCGAATTCCATTTCTTATCCCTACACGTGGACCATCACTGCGGGTTCGGTTCAGCTCAACGTCGGGCAAGCCAACTTGTACTGGACTGGCGGACTCGCGGCCGGCTCGCTGAAAGTGTGGTCGGCGGCCAATTGGGCCACTGACACCGCGGGAACCAGTCCCACGTCAACAACCCCTTCGAGTGTCTACACCCTCTATTTGTCGGCCTCCAATGCGAGTTCATCGAATCAGACTGGGATGACGCTGGGAGCTAATATGAACGTGCTGGGC
The DNA here is from genome assembly GCA_947448395.1 of Chthoniobacteraceae bacterium. Classification (GTDB taxonomy): domain Bacteria; phylum Verrucomicrobiota; class Verrucomicrobiia; order Chthoniobacterales; family Chthoniobacteraceae; genus Chth-196. The sequence continues at coordinate 1,329 of CANFNA010000160.1, read as the reverse complement.
GTCAATGTGACTTCTGCCAACGCTTCGACTCTCACGGATGTAGGAGGCTACACCCTCACGACCGGCGGAACCGGGATCATCATGGCCGCGGGGGCGGGTGCATTCACCATCGATCCCTCTATAGTGCTGTCGGCGGCTCAGACTTGGAGTCAGAATGGTGCCGGTGCGTTGACGGTAGGGAATGTTGATAATGGTGGATACACGCTGACGGTGAGCGGCACTTCGAGCACGTCGGTGACTGGCGTTATCAGTGGCGCGGGGGCCTTGACGAAGACTGGGTCAGGGAAGTTGACGCTTTCTGGTTCGAACACCTACTCAGGAGTGACCACGGTGAGCGCAGGGACGTTGAATATTCAGAGTGCCACAGCGCTTGGGAGTACATCGGGAGCGACGACCGTATCGACCGGAGCCGCGTTGCAATTGCAGGGTGGGATTGCGGTTGGTGCGGAAGCGCTGACACTGAGCGGGACTGGGGCGACAAGCACTAATGGAGCTTTGCGGAATATTAGTGGAACGAACAGCTACGCAGGAGCGGTGACGTTGGGAGCTGCATCCCGAATCAATTCCGATGCCGGCTCGTTGACGTTGAATGGCGGGATTACGTCGACCAATCTGAATTTGACGGTGGGTGGCTCAGGAGACACGACGATTTCTGGGGTGTTGGGTCTTGGGTCGGGAACGGTGACGAAGGATGGAGTTGGAAAGCTGACCTTGAGCAACGCGAATACATACACCGGAGCGACCACGGTGAGTGCCGGGACGTTGAACATTCAAAACGCCACAGCGCTTGGGAATACCTCGGGAGCGACGACCGTATCGACCGGAGCCGCGTTGCAATTGCAGGGTGGGATTGCGGTTGGAGCGGAAGCGCTGGCACTGAGCGGGACTGGAGCGACGAGCACCGATGGAGCTTTGCGGAACATCAGTGGAACGAATAGCTACGCAGGATTGGTGACGTTGGGAGCTGCATCCCGAATCAATTCCGATGCCGGCTTGTTGACGTTGAGCGGAGGGATTACGGCGAGCAATCTGAATTTGACGGTGGGTGGCTCAGGAGACACGACGATTTCTGGGGTGGTGAATCTTGGGTCGGGAACGGTGACGAAGGATGGAGTTGGAACGCTGACGTTGAGCAACGCGAATACATACACCGGAGCGACCACGGTGAGTGCTGGGACGTTGAACATTCAAAACGCCACAGGGCTTGGAACGATCGGTGGTGGGGTGACGGTGTCGACTGGTGCGTCGCTGCAGTTGCAGGGTGGGATTGCGGTTGGAGCGGAAGCGCTGGCACTGAGCGGGACTGGAGCGACGAGCACCGATGGAGCT
>CANFNA010000159.1 GCA_947448395.1 Chthoniobacteraceae bacterium | reverse complement strand
CCCCAGAACATTCAAGGACTGGGAGGTTCTGGGTACACAGTAAAGTGCACCATCCAAGTGACGAAGGGAATAGACTATGTCTTCCTAGTAGGAGGTGATCTCGCTGCCCGAGATATTGACCTCTACGTGTACGACGAAGTGGGTAATCTCATTCTTGATGATCGACGGAAAGATCCGAGGGCAGGAGTGAAGTTTCGCTCAAGCTACTCTGGAACAACTGACGTATATGTCCATATGGCTAGGGCAAACGGACTGGCCGCCTACTCGGTTCTCGTCGGACGTCGAGGCGTCGACAAGAGCGACCCAGCACCGCCGTCGGGTCCCATCTCTGAACCTTCCGTAAAATAACACAACCTTTCAAGGTATTTACTGAAAAGCAAATTACATGAAATCAAGCATACTACTCGCCATATTCGCAGGTCTTTCTTTGACTGCTTGCGTGGAACATCATTACCACACCGCCGTACCGAAGCGCAGATACACTCCAACCTACTCGTCAAAAGCGGCTCCTAGCGTTCACAGTGAAGGTGCCAGCGACTTTCAGGCTGTGGAACGTCCATCAACGTACTCTCAGTAGACGTCTCGAGGCACGGAATTGACTCATACCGTGTCAACAAAGTTCTACTCTACGGAAAGAGCCGTCGACCTTTCGGCGGCTCTTTTACTTTGTTCATTTTTTCTGCCGTGGTTTAATTTTCTTCAAGAAAACGTTTCAGGTTTACAACTAGCCTTATTAGGGTCCCGCACCGCCGTGATATGGCTGATTCCCTGCTGTACTTTGACGGTGCTACTTCTTAATAGATTTCATTCAGCTAAGTATGGAGCAATCGTCGGGGCGGTGACCGGACTGGGGCTCTCTGCAATCGGAACTGTCTTGCTATATCTTGCAGGAAGTCATTTTCGAAAAGCACTGAGTATCGGCGGCTTTCTATCGATTATCAGTACCCTCCTTCTTTCATTATTTAGCATAATCCTTTACAAATCAGGACAGCGAGATAAGCCGGCGAACTCAAAAAAGTCTTTGCAGTAAATCAGCAACCACTGTGATCACTGCGAGTCTCGTTTCTATCGATCGAATCAGAAGCGCTCTTTTTAATTGTCGCACCAATCATCTGGGCGCTCTCAGATCGAAAGTATTTCTCTAAACGACAATCTCTTGCGGGGACGCTGGTTTACATTCCTTCCTCATCCGCCGAATTCGCTGAAAATGGAGCGAACTGCTTAAGGAAAAAAGCATGCTGTTTCAGGATTTGCCTCGTGGCGCTCCGGCCTTCTTTTTGGCATTTTATTTCCTGAAGCCCTGTTCTGATCGGCTGTACCTTCCGTTTCCCTCATGAAACCCTCAAGACGAATCCTGTGGAATATTTCCTCAGCCCTCGCGCTTTTGCCGCTCGCCGCGGTTTCGGCCTCCTCTCTTGAGACCTCCAACACCCAACCACACCAGCCAGATAGTTTTTTCAGAGAAAAGGTATTCCCGATCCTCAAGCACAATTGCTTCAAGTGCCACAGTCATGCTTCCGGCAAGAATAAGGGAGGCCTCATGCTCGACTCGTCGGCCGCTATTCTCCAAGGCGGCGACAACGGAGCGGCTCTCGTTCCGGGAAAGCCCTCCGAAAGTCATCTCTTGGAAGCCGTCCGATCGAGAGATCCCGAGACACAGATGCCCCCAAAGGGAGAAAGACTATCCGAAGAAGACGTCACCATTCTCGATCAATGGATTCTATCCGGAGCCTCCTGGCCCCAAGACGAAGCTTCAAACGCCGCTCTGCCTGGAGTTGCACGACGCAGTCCGGGAAAAATTGATGCGGAAGATCGAAAATGGTGGGCGTTTGTTCCTATCTCAAAACCTCAGATCCCCGTACCGGCCTTCCCGACCACGGGAACTCATCCGGTGGATCGTTTTATTGACCACCACCTTGCCATCGAGGGAATCCAAGGCGGCCACCAAGCTGAGAAACGCCAACTCATTCGCCGAGTCACCCTCGCCGTGACCGGACTCCCGCCAACGCCCACGGAGGTTGAGACGTTCCTGAATGATTCTCAACCAACCGCCTACGAGTCTCTCGTCGATCGGCTCTTAGAATCTCCGCGTTACGGAGAGCGGATGGCGCGTATGTGGATGGATCTGGTTCGGTACGCCGACAGCGATGGCTACCGAGTTGACGACTATCGCCCAACGGCTTGGCGCTATCGCGACTACCTAGTTGAATCTTTCAACTCCAACAAACCCTACGACCGTTTCGTTCAGGAACAGATCGCAGGCGATGAACTATTCCCCGGAAATCCCCAAGCCCTTACCGCCACCGGATTCCTCCGAATGTGGATCTACGAATACAACAACCGCGATGTGCGCGGACAGTGGGACACCATTCTCAATGACATTACCGACACCACCGGGGATGTGTTCCTCGGTCTCGGCATGCAGTGCGCACGCTGCCACGATCACAAATTCGATCCCATTCTACAGCGCGACTACTACGCACTTCAGTCTTTCTTCGGCAACATTCTTCCCCGACAGGATCGTCCTGCCGCAAGCCCCATCGAACGTGAGACCTACCTGTGGTCTCTAGCAAAATGGGAGGAAAAGACCGCCGCCCTCCGGCGTAAGATCGCCGCGATCGAGGCTCCATATCGAGCCAAAGCCGAAAAGGAAGCCGTCGCGAAATTCCCCGACGAGATTCAAGACATGATCCGAAAAGCGCCCGAGGATCGAACCCCCATGGAAACACAACTTGCCGCCTTAGCGTGGCGACAAGTTGAATACGATTGGGATCGTCTGGAGCGGGTCATCAAAGGAGAAGCACGCGAAGAGCTCAGTCGCCTGCAAAAAGAACTCGCTCAGTTTGACTCCCTCAAACCCCAAGCGCTTCCCTCGATCCTCTCGGTCAGCGACGTCGGAACTCACGCCCCTCCGACGACTATTCCAAAAAAGGGTGTCGAAGTTTTTCCGGCTTTCCTCTCCGTACTCTCGGATGAAGTGCCCGCATTCCCCGCGGCCATCCATCCTCAAGAGGAAAATAGAAGCAGCGGACGCCGATCCGCTCTTGCGATGTGGCTCACACGCGAGGAAAACCCGCTCACTGCCAGAGTCATTGTCAACCGAATCTGGCAAATGCATTTCAAGCAAGGGCTGGCCCCCTTCGCCAGTGACTTTGGAAAACTAGGAGAACCTCCATCGCATCCAGAACTTCTGGACTGGCTCGCCTCGGAACTTATCTCAAGCGGTTGGGATTTAAAAAAACTACACCGTCTGCTGCTAACCAGCGCAGCCTACCGACGTTCCAGTGAACATCCCGACCTCCAATCCGCCCTCCTCAAAGATCCTTCAAATCGATTCCTGTGGAGAATGCCCCCAACGCGTCTTGATGCGGAACAAATCAGAGACTCCATTCTGTCGGTCTCCGGTGAGTTAAAGGAGGACCGTGGTGGACAGGGTGTTCCGTATTCAGAACACCGACGCAGCATTTACACACGCATCATGCGAAACAACCGAGACCCACTCACGGATGTATTTGACGCTCCCCTTTGGTTTGCAAGCGCGTCCTCCCGCGATGTGACAACCACTCCCATCCAATCCCTCCTTCTAATCAACAGTCCCTTCATGCTGCAGCGCTCTAAAGCATTCGCCGAACGTCTCCAACGCAGCATCCCCGGCAACTCCACCAGCGCTACCACCAAACGTATCGCCGCCGCCTATCAACTCGCCTTCAGCCGACCACCAACGCCCGAAGAGTTAAACGCAGCTGAAAAGTTTCTCGGTCAACAAGAAGCCATTCACTCCGGATCCACCCCTTTTCTCACCACGCAATCGGGTGTCATTTCGGAAAAAATCCCCTTCCGCGATGGCCAAGGTGCCTATCTGGAACCCGAAAGCATGACGTCAGGCTTCCGTGCAAAAGATTCCTCCGATTTTGAAGCCAGAGAGGGATTCACCGTTGAAGCGTTTATTTTGCCCAGAACGGTTGCTGAAACGGGTGCGCTTCGAACCATCGTGGCGAAATGGAACGGATCAACCACCTCCGCAGGTTGGTCCCTTGGAGTCACTGGAATGAAATCCCGACGCACCCCGATGGTCCTCGCCATTCAGACTGTTGGAACCCGTTTGGACGGTAAATTCGGAGAGATTCCTTTTTACTCAGGCCTCCGCATCCAGATGAACAAGCCATACTTCGTGGCGGCAGCGATCAGCTTTGCCACGCCACACACTCCCGGATCGGTGACATTCAGCGTGAAAGATCTCTCGAATGACGATGAACCGCTGCTCATTGACACTGTATCCTGCGATCTCGTCTCCATTCCCTCAAACAAGGAGCCGATAACCATCGGTTGCCGCAGCGGCTCCAAACCGGATTCTTTTCACGGAGTTCTGGATGACATTCGTTTCTCCACAGGAGTCATTCCAACGCCCATGCTTCTTCTGCAGTCAGAAAACATGAATCCCGCCACCATGGGTTTCTGGCGTTTCGAATCAAAACCCAACCCTTTTGCGGATGCCTCCGGCAATGGACACCCCCTTGAAGTCTCCCTTCCCCAAAACTCAAACCAAAAACCGGACTTGGCCCCTGCTGATGGAAGAGCTGCGTTAACCGCCTTCTGTCACGCCATTCTAAACAGCAGCGAATTTCTCTACACCGAATGAATGACCCTCGTTGCCTCCGATTTGAACCGCTCCATTCAAGGCGCGATTTTCTTTTCCAATCCGGCATCGGCCTTGGCGCGGTTGCGTTAAACAGCCTCCTTGCGCAAAACGCCAACGCTGCCTTCAAGGGGTCTCCTCTCGAGCCAAAAGCGCCGCAACGAACGGCTCGTGCCAAAAGCGTCATCTTTCTGTTCATGGAGGGCGGCCCCTCCCACATGGATCTCTTTGATCCAAAACCACTGCTCAATAAACTCGCTGGCCAACCCATGCCGGACAGCTTTGGCAGCGTGATCACCGCCATGGGCGAAAGCAAATCGCCTATCCTCGGATCTAAACGCGCCTGGAAACAACACGGCGAAAGCGGACTGTGGATCTCTGACTGGTTACCACACACCGCTCAGTGTGCCGATGATCTCGCGGTCATCCGCTCCTGCCGCGCCGACGGAATCAACCACTCCGCTGGAGTCTGTCAGATGAATTCCGGATCCATTCTTGGCGGCCGCCCCTCTCTAGGAGCCTGGGTCAGTTACGGACTTGGGACCGAGAACTGCGATCTCCCCGCCTTCGTTGTCATGCAAGACAGCCAAACATCCGTCGTAAACGGACCGCGAAACTGGAGTTCCGGATTTATGCCCGCCGTTTATCAGGGCGTCCGCATTCAGGGAGGATCAGAACCCATCCCCCATCTGAACACTCCAGATTCCGTTTCAGCCCCGGAACAAGCATCCAAAATCAACTTTTTACGCGGCCTGAATCAGAATTTCGCAGACCGACATCCCGACCGCTCCGAACTCGCTGCACGCCTCACCAGTTACGAACTTGCCTTCCGGATGCAATCTGAGGCTCCCGTCGCCGTAGACCTACACGGAGAATCTGAGGCCACCAAAAAGCTCTACGGCATCGACAAGTCTGAAACCTCTTCCATGGGACGCCTCTGTCTTCTCGCCCGACGCATGGTCGAACGAGGCGTCCGCTTCGTTCAAATCTATCACGGTGCTGGCAGCAAATGGGATGCTCACAAAGGCATCGAGAAAAATCATGCTGAACTCTGCCGCGCTATGGACCTCCCCGTCTCCGCTCTCCTACGCGATCTCAAATCTCGCGGCATGCTTGAAGACACTCTCGTCGTCTGGGGCGGCGAGTTCGGCCGCACTCCAATGAGTGAGAAAGGCGACGGTCGTGATCACAACCCAACTGGATTCACCATGTGGATGGCCGGCGGCGGTGTCAAAGGAGGCCAATGCATCGGCTCCACCGATGATCTCGGTTTGCGCGCCGTAGAAAACCCGCTTCATGTCCACGACCTCCATGCCACCATCCTCTGGCTGCTTGGACTCGACAACATGGACCTCGTCTACAAATACAAAGGCCGCCCCGAGCGCCCCACCCTCAACGAGGGCGAGGCATTCACAAACATCGCGAGTTAGAGATCAGGCGCACTTACCAAGCAGCTCCCCACTCTGATCCCCATCACTTGATGGAGATCAACTCCACTTCGAAAATCAGCGTCTCGTCAGGACCAATATTCGAACCGGCGCCCCGTGATCCATAGGCGAGTTCAGATGGAATATACAGCTCCGCCTTGCCCCCTTCCTTCAACAACTGCAGCCCTTCCGTCCATCCACGAATCACGTTCTTCAACGGAAACGTCGCCGGCTCTCCCCGTTTGTAGGAGCTATCAAACTCCTTTCCTTCAATCGTTCGACCACGATAGTGCACGACTACCGTGTCGGAGGACTTCGGATTACGACCAACCCCATCCTTGAGGTGCTTGATTTGAAGCCCACTCGGCAGCGTCTTCACTCCAGCCTCTTTTGCATTCTGCTTGAGAAACATCTCCCCCTTGATGATCGCACTCTGCGCGATCACACACATCGGAGAGCACAACACGGCGGCAACGATCCCAAGCTTCACTATGTTTTCCATTCACTCCATCTAATCCCTCCGCACTCGCGGTCAAGAGCCTACCAAGCAGACAAAACATCCGCGCATATCCTCGGCGAAACGTCGAATCCTACGCGCAAAATACTGAAACCATATTCCATCGATTACCAAAATTCGATCACGCGCCATCGCCACAATCACCACATCAACATCCGAAAAAATCATTCGCACTCATCTCCGATGAAAAAATATTTCCACATTCACAAAATTTTTTCCCGTCATCACCACACACAAAAATCACACCGCACTTCACGGATGAATCACACAATGGATTCATCCCTCTTGAAAACATTGTCGTCGTAAATCGCATCACCACTTTTTGCGAAACACATCATACGAAAACGGTCTAAACAACGCGGCCAATTCTTACGGCTTCAATTTTCTAACACAACCTGTATCTCACT
>CANFNA010000158.1 GCA_947448395.1 Chthoniobacteraceae bacterium | reverse complement strand
GGGTCTCGCTGGACGCTACGGGGCGGAGGCGGAGTCATCGTTGATTCAAGAGCGTTTGGAGCGGGAGTTGGGACTGCTGGAGAAGCAGGGGTTTGTGAACTATTTCTTGATCGTTTGGGATTTCATCAACTGGGCTAAGAGTCAGGGAATCCCAGTTGGTCCGGGCCGTGGATCGGCCGCAGGCTCGATGGTCGCCTACTTGATGGGGATTACGGATATCGATCCAATAAAGTTTAAGCTCCTCTTCGAGCGGTTTTTGAATCCCGAACGCGTTAGCCCGCCGGATATCGACGTCGATTTTTGCCAGAATCGGCGCGGGGAAGTGATTGAGTACGTTCGGAAGAAGTACGGGGAGCGAGCGGTGGCTCAGATTGCGACCTTTGGGACGTTGGGTGCAAAGTCCGTGATTCGAGATGTGGGTCGTGTGCTGGGGTGGAGTTATGGGGCGGGGGATCGGATCTCCAAGATGATCCCCACAGAGCTGGGAATCACGCTGGCGGGCTTCGATAAGAGGAATAAAGAGACGGGACAGATAGAGCATGTGGATGGTGCCATTGATAAAAATCCGGAACTAAGGGCCGCTGTGGACGGGGATCCGGAGACTCGGAAGATGTGGGATTATGCCTGCACGCTGGAGGGACTGAGTCGGAACGTGGGAGTGCATGCCGCTGGGGTGGTGATCAGCGATCGGGATTTGTCCTCCTACATTCCCCTAAGCCGGTCCAGCGATGGATCCATTATCAGTCAGTACGAGATGGGGCCGCTGACGGACTTGGGGATGCTCAAGATGGACTTTCTTGGGCTGAAGACGCTCACGGTCATTCACGATGCGGTAACGTTGATTCGGCGGCGGGTTCCTGATTTTGACGTGAATCGAATCCCCTTGGAGGATCAGGCGACTTTTGACCTGCTGAACCGGGGCGATTGCGTAGCCATTTTCCAGCTGGAATCCGGTGGAATGGTGAAGACGTGTCGGAAGTTCGATGTGAAGGACATTGAGGATATCAACGCGATCCTCGCGTTGTACCGCCCGGGTCCGATGGATCTGATTGACGATTACATCAAGAGGAAGAAGGGGGAGGCGAAGATCAAGTATGCGCATCCGCTTTTGGAGAAGGTCACCGCGGAGACGTATGGAATTTTTGTATATCAAGAGCAGGTGATGCAGGCAGCCCAAGTTCTGGCGGGATACACCCTCGGAGGAGCCGATTTGCTCAGACGGGCAATGGGGAAGAAGGACAAGGAGAAGATGGCGAAGGAGCGTGAGAAATTCTTGGTTGGGTGCAAGCAGTTGAACGGGATCGAGGAAAACAAGGCGAATGAGGTGTTCGACCTTCTCGAGAAATTTGCCGGATACGGATTCAATCGCTCCCATTCCGCTGCCTACGCATGGATCAGCTATCAGACGGCCTTTTTGAAGGCGAATTACCCAGTGGAATTCATGGCGGGCGTGATGGGTAACGAGGTGGGGAATACCGAGAAAATCAGCGTATTCGTTGCGGAATGTCAGCGGATGAAGATGCCCATTCTTGCTCCGGATGTGAACCGGAGCGGGTTCAAGTTTGAGCCTGAAGTAGTCGGTGACAGCGTGGGGATTCGTTATGGTCTGGCGGCAATCAAGAATGTCGGTGAAGCCGCCATGGAGGCTGTTTTCGAGGAGAGGAATCGAGGGGGGGCTTTCAGTTCGCTTTCTGACTTCTGTGCAAGGATTGATACCAAGCGAGTAAACCGAAAGTCCGTAGAAAGCCTGATCAAGGCGGGGGCTTTTGATTGGACGCAAGAGGAGCGCGCTGAGCTCTTCTCGCAGGTGGAGGACGCGATGGCGGCCTCAGCTAGTGCCAGTCGGGAAAGGGCTTCGGGACAGACTTCGTTGTTTGATGATATCGCAACGGCGCCGGTTCGAAAGAAAAGCGCGGGCTATGCGGTTACGCCTTGGAGTCCCGAGGAGAAACTCTCAGCCGAGAAGGAACTACTCGGATTTTATGTAACCGGACATCCCCTTGATCGTTACCGGACGCTCTTTGATTCTGGGCGCTTTACGCAGATTGCGAGTTTGGGTGGGTTGGTAGATGAAGGGGAACGAACCGTGACGGTGACGTTGGCTGGGGCTTTGGTGAAGGTGGAAAAGCGGTTCACAAAGAAAAACAACAAGCCGTATGCGATCACAGTGCTGGAGGATCTGAGCGGAAGCATTGAGGTTTCGATTTTCGGGGAGACGTACAATCGCTCCGCTGCCCTGATTGAAATGGGCCAGTTAGTAGAAATCACTGCGAAGGTGAATTTGCGAAACGAAGAGGAGATCCGTCCCCTAGCGAATGAGGTGAAGCTCATCAAACGCTCGGCTGAATCTGAGAAGCCGATTTATCTGCTTTTGAACATCGAAGAGACCTCCGAGCGGGATTTGATTGAGATCCGAGAAGCGTTGCTTTCCAGTTCTGGAATGCGCCCCGTGGTCCTCCGGTTTCAACGGGAAGACGGCTTGCGTGTCAAAGTCATTCCTGCGGAGCAGTTTCGGATTAAGTGGACTCCAGAAATCGAGGCTAAACTGGCTCGTTGGTTGCCAAAACAGTAGCGGAGTGGTGATTTAGAGATTGGGAGTGAGGGTTAGATTTGTTTGGGAACGCTTTTTGGCTTTCCGAGCGAAACCTAGAAGAGACATCCTGTGAAGTTATGCAGCTTTCTGAACTTCAGGCGATTTACTCTATGCCGTTCTTTGACCTCATTAGCCGTGCGAGGTCTGTGTATTTGGAGCATTGGTCTGGCAATGAGGTTCAGTTGTGTACCCTACTATCTATCAAAACGGGAGGGTGTTCTGAGGATTGCGGTTATTGTGCACAAAGCGCTCGGTACAGCACCGGAGTGAAAGCTGAAAAGCTCATGGGAACTGCGGAAGTCATGGAAGTGGCGCAGCGGGCCAAAGAAAATGGGTCCACCCGTTTTTGCATGGGGGCAGCATGGAAAGGGGTCCGGGAAGGAGACGCTCGCTTCAATCAAGTTCTTGAGACGATTCGGGAAGTGAGTCAGTTGGGGATGGAGGTTTGCGTGACTCTGGGACACTTGAGCCTCTCCGAGGCTCAGAAGCTGAAGGAGGCGGGGGTGAAGGCTTACAATCACAATATCGACACCTCGCCCGATCATTATCCGAATATTGTTTCCACCCACACCTTTGAGGATCGGCTCAGCACGATCCGTTCTGTGCAGGAGGCTGGGATGGACGTGTGTTGCGGCGGAATCATTGGCATGGGTGAAACGGAAGAGGATCGCCTGAAGATGCTGCAAGTTCTCACCCAGTTTGATCCGCTCCCCGAAAGCGTGCCGATCAATTGCCTGATGCCCATGCCCGGCACCCCGCTCTCCGAGCAGCCTCCGGTGGACATCTTCCAACTGGTGAGACTGATTGCCACGACGCGGATCGCCATCCCGAGCGCTAAGGTCCGTTTGAGTGCTGGGCGGACGCGGATGAGTCGCGAGGGACAGGCTCTCGCATTCTTTGCTGGGGCTAACTCGATCTTCTACGGCGACAAACTGTTGACCGCCAAAAATCCCGGAACGAACTCCGACCTCGCCCTTTTTGAAGAGCTCGATTTAGTGCCGCAGAAGCCCAATTGCGAATCGAGTGCCTGCTCGGTTTAGAGCCTGAAAAGAGCGGAATGAGGGTCGGGGAATCCTTTGGGAAGTTTGCTTTTCAGGTTCTCAAAGTGCCTGCGGGATTGACGCTGACCTGACTACGTCTGTTTATTGGCCGTCTCATCTGAATTTCTCACCTAATAACCCAAACAACTAAACATGATTAAAATTGGTATTAATGGCTTTGGACGCATTGGTCGTCTTGTATTCCGCGCGATCTGCGACCAAGGACTGCTTGGTAAGGATGTTCAGGTAGTGGCGGTGAACGATTTGGTGCCAGCCGACAATCTCGCTTACTTGGTGAAGTACGACTCGACTCAGGGGAAGTTTCACGGGGAAGTTTACAGCACGAAGAGTTCCCCTTCGGTAGCCGAAGACGACGTGTTGGTCGTGGACGGTCAGCACATCAAGTGCCTTGCTGTTAAAGAAGGACCAACGGCATTGCCGTGGAAGGAATTGGGCGTGGATATCGTCATTGAGTCCACTGGCTTGTTCACTGACGCTGAAAAAGCGAAGGGACATCTAACCGCAGGAGCCAAGAAAGTGATTATCTCGGCCCCGGGGAAGGGCGAGGACATCACCATCGTGATGGGCGTGAATCACCAGAAGTACGATGCGGCCAATCACCACATCATTTCGAATGCGAGCTGCACCACGAACTGCCTCGCTCCGGTTGTCCATGTTCTTTTGAAGGAAGGTTTTGGAGTTGCCGAAGGCTTGATGACCACCGTGCATTCCTACACCGCGACGCAAAAGACCGTGGACGGTCCTTCCAAGAAGGACTGGAAGGGTGGACGTTCTGCGGCGATCAACATCATTCCGAGTGCGACAGGCGCCGCGAAGGCTGTGGGGCTCGCGATTCCAGAAGTGAAGGGCAAGCTCACGGGGATGTCGTTCCGCGTTCCGACGCCAACGGTGTCTGTGGTGGATTTGACCGTGAAAACGGAAAAGGCCACGAGCTACAAAGAGATTTGTGCCGCAATGAAGCGTGCTTCTGAGACCTACATGAAGGGCATCCTCGCTTACACTGAAGACGAAGTGGTGTCCTCGGATTTCATCCACGACCGGAGCTCTTCCATCTTTGATGCCGGCTCAGGAATTGAGTTGAACGCAAATTTCTTCAAGCTCATCAGCTGGTACGACAACGAATGGGGTTATTCAAACCGCTGCGTTGATTTGCTCCGCTTTATTGCGGGCAAGTAACCTCTTCTTAAAAATCAAAGCGGACTCGGGGGCGAACCCTCCGAGTCCGTTCTTTTCACAGTCTAAATCCCAACTTCAGCCAGCCAATTTATGTCCAAGCTATCTGTCCGCGACCTGACCCTTTCTGGAAAACGAGTTCTCCTGCGAGTCGACTTCAACGTGCCCACGGAAGATCGCAACGGGGTGACTCACATCACCGATGACACGCGTATCCGCGAGAGTCTTCCGACTCTGGAGTTGCTGCGTTCGGCTGGAGCTAAGGTGATTTTGATGGCTCACTTTGGTCGCCCAAAGGGCACTGTGAATTTGAAATACACGCTTCGTCCGGTGGCGGAACACCTCGCGAAACTGATTAGCGCGCCGGTCGGCTTCTCGCCGGAAGTGGTGGGCGCAGTCCCGGCTGAATTGATTTCGAAGATGGCGAACGGGGATGTTCTTCTTCTGGAAAACGTCCGTTTCCATGCGGAAGAAGAAGCGAACGACTCAACTTTCGCCAAGGCCTTGGCGAGTTTGGGCGACATTTTTGTGAACGACGCCTTCGGGGCGGCTCACCGAGCTCACGCCTCCACCGCAGGAATTGCACAACATTTGCCGCAGGCCGCCATGGGGTTGTTGATGGAGCGCGAACTCCAGTATCTCCACGGCGAACTCTCCAAGCCTGCATCTCCTTTCCTCGTGATTTTGGGAGGCTCGAAAGTTTCTGATAAAATCGGCGTCATCAAGGCGTTGATGGAGAAGGCCAATACCTTCCTGATCGGTGGCGCCATGGCCTACACGTTCTACCGCGCGCTCGGAATCCCGACTGGTAAGAGTCGCGTTGAAGCCGACAAAATTGCGTTGGCTCAGGAAATCCTGGAGTTGGCGAAGCGCAAGGGTGTCCAGTTCCTGCTTCCAGTCGACAATCTCGAAACCCAAGAGATTAGCGCAACCGCGCAACCCCGCCCAACGGGACTCCTCTCTGCAGGCAAAGGCATCTCGGAGGATTGGGAGGCGGTCGACATCGGACCGGAGACGATCCAGCGTTATCGGACGGAGATCGCCACGGCGAAGACCATCCTTTGGAATGGGCCTCTTGGGATCTTTGAACTTCCCCCATTCGCCTCCGGAACCCGTGCGATTGCGGAAGCGGTGGCCTCTTCTCACGCGGTCACGATCATCGGCGGTGGGGATTCTGTGACGGCCGTGAAACAGTTCGGCTTGGGAGACAAGATGTCTTTTTGTTCCACGGGCGGGGGGGCCTCGCTCGAGTTGCTTGAAGGCAAAGTTCTTCCTGGCGTTGCCGCCCTTTCAGAAAGATAGACACGCGTTTCGACAGCATCATCCCAATTCCACCCGACTTAAACGAAAGCCATGCGCAAAAAAATTATCGCTGCTAACTGGAAGATGAACATGACCGTCGCGGAAGCGGGGGCGTTCCTAGACGTTTTTCTCGTCGAATTGGGCGATGCAAATTCCGCTGAGGTGGTCATCGTTCCGCCCTTCACCGCGCTATCGCATGTTTCCGAACGGCTCGCAAAAACCGAACAGGCAAAGTTGGGCGCCCAGAACATGCATTGGGAAAAGAACGGTGCTTTCACCGGCGAAATCTCAGCTCAGATGCTCCGCGAACTTTATGTCCGATATGTGGTTTTGGGACACAGCGAGCGTCGCTCTCTTTTTGGGGAGACGGATGAGGTGGTGAACCGCAAAGTCCGCGCGGCTCTGGAAGCGTCTTTGCGCCCCATTGTGTGTATCGGGGAAACCCTCGAAGAGCGCGATTCCGGACGAGTCGAAGCTGTTTTGGAAAAGCAAATCGCAGGGAGTCTCGCAGGATTAAGCGCCGCTGAGCTCTCCCATGTGGTCTTGGCCTATGAGCCTGTTTGGGCGATTGGCACGGGCCGCACGGCGAGTCCCGCGCAGGCTCAAGAGGCCCACGCATTCATCCGCAAACAACTCTCCGTTCACTGGGATTCTTCCGTGTCTGAGAAGGTCCGCATCCAGTATGGCGGAAGCGTGAAACCTCAGAACGCCGCAGAACTACTTCACCAACACGACATCGATGGTGCTCTCGTTGGCGGTGCCAGTCTTGAGCCTCGAGGCTTTGCTGAGATCGTCAAGGCCGCGCATCGGTTGGACTGAGGCTAGCGAAATCAGCTCAGGCGAATCCTCGCCGTCCGGCTGGCGGAGGGTGCAAATCTCGTTCGAGCTATTCTCAGTGCGGTGGTTCGGGGTCTCCTTCCACCAAATCCTATCTGAAATGCACTTCTCCTTTTTTACGGAGAAGTTTGATGTCCTAGTAACGCTCATAACCCACCGCCACTATGCCTAACCCTTGGACTGGAAAAGGAAACCCGTACACCCGACAAGAAATCCGCGATCGCCTTCAAGATACG
>CANFNA010000157.1 GCA_947448395.1 Chthoniobacteraceae bacterium | reverse complement strand
GGATAAACCGACAGCTGTCGCGGGTTTGTGCGCAGCGAGAATCGACCATACCTAGCATGGCCATGAGTTTATCACGGGTCGGCTTTCGATATTCTTTCGTGTGCTCGATGAGTCGCAACGCGAAGCGGTCGATTCCTTGGACCATTTCCGCTGAAAGATCCTGGGAAACAGGCAGCTCCACGGTGCCTTCCAGCGGCGCGCCATGAGCCATCCCGAAACACCCCCAAAGAAACAGAAGGCGGATGCATGCTTTCATGCCCCTGTTTATTCTATCCCGGATCGCAAGTTGCGCAAAATCTTCAGATCTGCTCTTTTTCGAAGATCGCAGGCCGCGATTTTCGGCGGTTGGAAAACCAAAGATCCACGTAGTCCCTTCCCTTCTCCCCCTTTCTCTCGATGCGCCATCTTTTATCCCTTTTCCTCATCTCCTTCGTTAGTCCCCTGTTTGGAGCGGAGACGAAACCGAATATTATCTTTATTTTGAGCGACGATTTGGCTCAGGGCGATGTCGGCTGCTATGGGCAGAAGCTGATTCAGACGCCGAATCTCGACCGAATGGCTGCGGAGGGCGTGCGATTCACGCAGGGTTATTGCGGCACTACTGTTTGCGCGCCCAGTCGCACCTCCTTGCTGACCGGACTGCACAGCGGCCACGCTCCGATTCGCGCCAATCGTGAGATTCAACCGGAGGGGCAAAAGCCGCTACCTGGAGAAACGGTTACCGTGGCGCAACTTCTAAAGTCCGAAGGTTACGCAACTGCATGTATGGGCAAATGGGGAATGGGCATGTTCGATACCTCTGGGAGCCCATTTAAAAAGGGATTTGACCGGTTTTATGGTTACAACTGCCAGAGGCATGCCCACAGCTACTTCCCCAGCTACCTTTACGACAACGACCGACGGTTCGAGCTGGATGGAAATGATGGGAAAGGCCTCGGCAAAACCTACGCGCAAGAGTTGATTCAGCAGGAAGTAGAGAGGTGGGTGCGCAGCAATAAAGAGCGACCCTTCTTCCTTTACTACGCGATTACTCTGCCGCACGGCCGCCATGAAATCGATGATCTTGGCCAATACGCTGGGCGTCCTTGGACGCCAGAGCAAAAAAGTTATGCCGCACAAGTGAGCCGCCTCGACGCGGACATCGGCAGGCTCTTGAAGCTGCTTCGCGAGCTTGGCCTAGATGAACAAACCTTAGTGATGACCGCGGGTGATAATGGGTCATCTTTCGGGCCCGATACCCCGGTTGGGCAGCTTTTCGAACAGGCCTCAAATGGGCTGAGGGGATTTAAAAGAGGTCTGTATGAGGGTGCTTTGCGGCAGGCCGCCATCGCGCGGTGGCCGGGCAAAATACCCGCTGGGCAAGTTCGACATGAACCTTGGGCATTTTGGGATTTTCTGCCAACCGCTGTGGAAATCGCAGGGGCAAAACTTCCTGATGACTTTCATCCGGATGGACATTCTCTCGTATCCTATCTCCGCGGAGGTGCCTCCCCGGAGCGGGATTATTTTTATTGGGAACTCCATGAGATGCAGACCTTGCAGGCGGCCCGATGGGGGAATTGGAAAGCGGTGCGCAATGGACCCAATGCGAAGATAGAAATCTATGATTTGAGCCAGGATTTCGCAGAGAAAACGAATCTGGCCGGAACCGCTTCTGAGCAGGTGATTCGGGCTGAGCAGATTTTTAGGGAGGCGCACCAATCAGATCCAGATTGGCCATTGCAGACCCAAGCCGAGGCCGTTGACGCTGCCAAGAAACGGAAAAGAAATGGTGCGCGTTAAGCAGTCAGCGGCAGCGTTCGTTCATCATTGCCCAGAGTTCGATTTTGTATCGCTGCTGGACTCTAACGACTTTGGCGGGCTTGTGTGTTAAGGGTTTCTCGATGCGTTCCTTTGCTCTGCCCTCCGAGCTATGAATTCCACCAAATCAACCTCTTCCATCGCCTCGGTCCCCGACGAGGAGTCCCTTCAAGTGAAACCGAGTCTGAGCGCGCCGACCCGACTAGTCTCAGTCGATGCTTTAAGAGGATTTGATATGTTTTGGATTATCGGCGGCGAGGAGGTTGCTCGAGCCCTGGAGTCCTTGGGAGGCGGGCCTGTTGTGGCCATGTTCTCCGAGCAATTGAAGCACGTTGAGTGGCAAGGGTTTCGTTTTTACGACGGCATTTTCCCACTCTTTCTATTTTTAATCGGCGTTTCGATTGTTCTATCGATGGACCGCATTATTGCGACTGTTGGGAGAAAGGGCGCACTTGAGCGAATCGTGCGCCGGAGTTTGCTCCTTTTTGGGATAGGTGTTTTTTACTACGGTGGTCTTTCCCGACCATGGCCCGATATTCAGATTTTAGGCGTATTGCCTCGGATCGCGCTTTGTTATCTGGCGGCAGCGTCACTTTACGTTTGCGCGCCACGTAAAGGCATCGTGATCGCGGCGGCGGTGTGTCTGATTGGTTATTGGGGCATGATGACGTTTGTGCCATTCCCCGACGTGCAACTGCAGCATGCAACTATTGGCAAGAAGGGCTCACAAGGCGCTGCTAAGGCACCTGAGGATTTGCTGCGTAACGTTTCGACAACGGTTCGGGGAACCTTTGAAGAAGGGCACAACCTCGCTCATTACATCGACTTCCGACTGCTTCCAGGCCGAAAGCGGAATCTTTACTACACGAACGAGGGACTGCTGAGCACATTGCCTGCGGTAGCCACAACGCTTTTTGGAATCATGGCCGGATGGCTGCTCACAAGTGCGCGATGGAGCCCGCGTCAAAAGGTGGTCTATCTTGCCGCGGCGGGCGGCGCAGGCGTGCTCCTAGGATTACTGTGGGGAATCCAGTTTCCCATTATCAAACGCATCTGGACTTCTTCATTTTGCCTCGTTGCCAGTGGATTTTCTGCCGTGATGCTAGCCGTCTTTTATTTGATCGTGGAAGTCTGGGAGGCGCGGAAATGGTGCACGCCTTTCCTATGGATAGGCGCCAACGCTCTGGTCGCGTATCTGGCGGCCAATCTCCTCGAATTCGAAACGATCGCAGCGCGATTCGTAGGCGGTGATGTGAAGGCATTTTTGGATAATCAAGTGGCCACGGGTTTTGGAGGGTTGGTCATCGCGTTGGTCGGTCTCTCTTTGCCGGTGCTGCTCGTGCGCTTTCTTTACCAGCGTAAGATTTTCATCCGCCTTTGAACCCTACCGCTCCTTCGGAGGTCCTTTCCCATGGTGGCCATATCGCTTCGCTCTATTTTTTTGAGCCTCGTGTTGCTCGCGACTCCGTTTGCTTTTGGCGCTTCGGAGCAGCCAAACATACTTTTTATCCTTGGGGATAATTGGCGCTTCCCGCATGCAGGAATTCTCGGGGATCCCCTCGCAAAAACACCCACTTTTGATCGCATTGCTCGCGAGGGGGTTCTTTTCTCACATACTTTCAATGTGGTGCCCTCGTGCTCACCCTCACGCTCTACGATGCTTTGCGGGAAGTACGCCCACCAACTCGGTGAGCGTGCGAGTCTGTGGAGCGGCTTTCCAAAAGACACACCGGTTTTCACACAACGGTTACGCGAAGCAGGATATCAAATTGGCTACAGTGGGAAACCGTGGGCACCTGGAAACTTTGAAATCTCAGGATGGATGGAAAATCCAGTGGGACCGAAACACCCGAATTTCACGGCCTTCAAGAAACAGCACAAAGCTGGAAAGCCTTTCTTTTTCTGGATTGGCAACACTGACACAGCGACACGCGGTGGGAAGTTAGAGTTCGCTGCCCACGCTTCTGCAGCGGGAATTGAGCCCGCTTTGATGGTGATTCCTCCCGAGTTGCCCGACTGTGAGGAGGTTCGGCAGGATCTGCTCAACTATTATGGTGGAATTGTGAAGTTGGATGAAGAGGCGGCTCGGGCCATCACGGTTCTTGAAGAGGCCGGAGAGCTCGATAATACCATTATTGTTTTCACTGCAGACAATGGATGGCAAATGCCTCGTGGCCTCGGAAACTGTTACGATTCTGGGTCTCGGGTTCCCCTAGCCATTCGATGGGGAAAGAAGCTTGGAGCCCCGCGGGTTGTGGATGCCTTTGTCAGTCTCGGGGACCTAGGGCCCACTTTTCTCGATCTTGCGGGTTTACAGCCACCGCAAGACATGACGATGCGCAGCATCAAAAATATTCTGCTGGGTGAGATGGACGGAGTGCGGCGCGACAGTGTGTTTTTGGAACGCGAACGCCACGCCAACGTACGCCGTGACAATCTTAGCTATCCGGTGAGGGCAATTCGGACGCGCGAATTTTTGTATATTCGCAATCTCCGACCGGATCGTTGGCCCGCAGGTGACCCCGATGTGTTTTTTATTCACGAGCGACCTTACGGAGACGTTGATACAACTCGGGTGAAGGACTTCCTGCTGCGCCATTTTGAAGATCCGGTGTATGCCAAACAGGTCGCTCTTATTTTTGGAAAGCGACCAGCTGAAGAGCTCTACGATCTCGTTAAAGATCCGCATCAACTCGTGAATCTGGCTGGAGATGCGCAATATAAAATGGCTCTAGGCGACCTCCGAAGCCGTGTCGATCTGTGGATGAAGGAGACTGGGGATCCCCGCTTAGATCCCAACTATAATGGATGGGACACCTTTCCCTACTACGGAAAATCGTCCAAAGCGGAGCGATAGAGCGGGTGAATATAGCTGTGGCCAACGATGCTTGCAGGTCAATTCTCAGTGGCTCTTCCGGAATGCTTTTCAACAAATCTTAATAGCAGCGGCATCGCTGGCTCCGGCATTTTTCCGTGATCAAAGCCTTGTAGTTCCATCAATGAGACATCCTTGTGTCCCGCAACCTTCATCATCCGCCAGAAATACGCATTCTCTTCATATCGGCCCATAAGCTCTTTCTCGCGATCGCCCGTCACTAGCAGGCAGGGCGGGACATTTTTGTCTATGTGGAAGAGAGGTGCCATCTCATCGACGATCGGTTGTTTTTCATCTATCCCCCTTTCCTCACGAATGGCGAAGTGTGTGATGACCTGAGGGCTCAGAGGAATGAGCCCTGCGATTTGTTTCGGATCAATTCCGTGGGGTGAAAGCCATCGCTTGTCCATGCCCAGCATGAGGGATAGGTAAGCGCCGGCAGAATGACCGCTGACGAAGATCTTATCAATATCGCCACCGTAATTGGAGATGTGTTTGAACGTCCAAGCGACCGCTGCGGCCGCGTCCTCCAAGAACGCGGGAGACTTAACGTTGGGGCAAAGGCGGTAATTCACGGCTACAACACCGATTCCCTTCTCACGAAGCTGAATCGGGATAGACCTCTCTCCCATCGTCATGCCACCACCGTGAAACCAGACCACTGTGGGAAACTTCGGTGATTTCGCTGGGAAATAAACATCAAGCCGACAGCGCTGATGCATCTGGCCGCTTAAGTTTGCCTCTTCCCGATAAAGAATGTCTGAGACGAGTCGGTAGTCTTCACGATGGACGTTTGGCGTCTCTGGGAACGTTGCTGCGCGGCGACCCAGAACAGTCGCAACACTCGCAAGCACCATCTCGGCCTCGGTGCATTTGGACGCGAAGAGAAGGTCGGACGCTTTGTTGAGTTGCAGCTTTAAGGCTTCGTCAGAACCACAGCGCTTGCGGAGTTGGAAGAGCATGACGGGGAGCCTCAGATCGGAGGGCCCGAGCGCTTTTTTTGGAAGGCGCTGCTGTAAAAGCTCTAGGTACCGGTAGCCATGTTTCCGAGTGGGTTCGATCATCGTGCCTTCGCCGTAGTCATTCCATGTCGCGATCTGCACCACAGGCGAAAGGCTACATCCTGCGGACTCGAGCGAATCGGCTAACGTGGAGCCAAGCCGCGCCGCGATGCTGCCGTAACTATCGTGTAGGCCTGCTTGTTTATAAATGTCCTGAAATCCAGGGAACGCCGTGGCTACAATAGGCACTCCCTTTTTGGCTAGGGCATGAAAGTCTTCGATCTGCGTTTTCCACTGAGGCTCCGGCGTGGGTTTTCCGCCGGCCACGGGCGGCCATCCGAAAACGCCTTCAATGCCGTGCTTATTTGCAAGATGGGGGAGGCCAAAAATAACAGGCTTCGATGACAGTCCCTTCTGTAAAGATAACCAGGTGTCTTTCTCCAAGTACTGCGGTCCAAAAACCAACAGCATGGGTCGCTGATTCACCTGCACGTAGGAGGGATCCGAGAACCAGTGACGTTGAACCCAAAGAAGGTCCTGTTCCGCTTGGTTGGCGCCTTCCTTGGGCGTCAGATTTTTGCCCTGCACAAGCTGTTCGACGGATTTGTCCTCGTAGCAAATGGCAAAGCGAAGGCCGGCCTTTTTTAGCCACGGAACAAGCTGCTGCGTGTGGCGATGGTTCGAACTGAAGTCGAGGTGGTCTGCGATGCCATACCAGTCGATGATGACTCCATCGAGGCCGGTGAATTTCATGAGCAAAACCTGACACTCCAGAGCATGGTCATCGCCGGAGTCGTAAAGGCCAATGAGAGGGTAATCGTGAGATGCGGCCTCGCGCTTCCCGTCCCACTGGATGCGGTCAGGATCAAAGTGGTTCATGGTCCAATGCCATCCCCATTGCCCACTGATATCTTTGGTTGAGTACCAAGGCATGTAGTGGGCCATGACCAATTTGTCTGAAAGGGCGCCCTGCGAATAGGTCACCATCGAAAAAACAGCCGTTAATCGGAGCAAGAACCGAGCGAGGGAGAGCATTTCACAGATTTACGAGAATGCGGCAGTCTGACGAATCAAAATCCGGAAGAAAAAGGGCGCCATCCGCCTAACGCAATGACTTAACAACAAGTTGCCTGTCCTCCCAAAACGGCGCGTTAGATTCGACTAACTCGGACCTTTGCTATTGGGCGCGAATTAGGACCATCGACGGTATGACAGAGGTTAGAACGAGGCGTCGGACTGCCGAGAATATTTAGCTCTGAATCCTTCGCCAGAAACCCTGGCGGTGGCACCTGTGCGATGCTGTCCCCGATAGCGAGGGTTTAGGTCCTGAGGCGCTAATTTCCGGAGATAATAGTGCAGATCGGAGCGGGCCTCACTGCGGGGCCTTTTGAAACGTCAGATCACGTTTCAAAGCTGCGATAACGGTTGTGAATTCAATAAATAAACGGGAAAGGATCGTGGACGTCCCGATGGCACAAAGACGGACTAACGGAGCTTAAACATGAATGCCTCCACGGACCTCGATGCGTTGCCCGTTGATCCAGCGCGCGTCGTCACTCACCAGAAAAGCGATCACGCTCCCAATGCCGTCTGCATGGCCAACGCGACCAAGTGGAGTCAT
>CANFNA010000156.1 GCA_947448395.1 Chthoniobacteraceae bacterium | reverse complement strand
GGACGGACGAATCGACTCTGCGCGAGCGATTTGGGGATATTGAGGAACTCGCAAGCCGGTGTCGTTTTTTGGACTGTAAGCATGGAGCGGATCAGGGATGCGCGATTCGAATGGCGGTGGAGAGCGCGGAATTGGATCCGAAGCGGTATGATGCATTTTTGAAGCTAGATGAGGAGATTCAGCGATTGGGGGAGCGTCGTAAAAAACGGCAGATGACTATCGAGCGGCGTTACAAGCGGGAGGGACGTTCCAAAGTGCGGAATGCTTCAGATCGCCGTGATTTTGAAGACGAGCTAAGGCCAAAATGGTAGGACCTCGGAATGAGGCGTGCTCGGGAACAGAAAGAGCGAGTATCTGGCTGGTCTATTGGGGTTCTGATGCCGAGGGGGGGTGAGTTGATGAAGAGATGGAGGAGGCAGCGGCTTCTGATTCGCTGGGTAGGATCTGCTGTTTGGACCGCTGATGTTGAGCATTGATCTCGACGATTGCGGAGAGGCAGTAGTCATCAACGGTGGTTGGATCCGAGTCGGAGCGTGGTCCGGAATGCTTGACCTGCCACCAGATGGCCTGACTTTGGCGGCCGTAGAAATGGGAGAGGATTAGCTCTTGGTGCTCATAGTTGAGGAAGGTTTTCCAATTGAAATAGAAGTCGTGGTCTGCCTCTGCAAACGTGCAGAAGCAGGAGGGGCACCAGTACCAGAATCCGGATTCTGGGATGGGGTGTGCAGGTAGCTCGCAGTTGCGACAGGGAATCTGCCAGCGGTTTATTCGGAGATTATAGTAGACGCGGAGTTGCGTTCGGATGGATTCAAAAGGGCGAGTGTCGGGCCAAGGCAAAGGGCAGGGAATGGGACGGCGGATGACGGGGCGATTCCAGAAGCACATTCGGGAACCTCGTGCGATGAACTCATTTTTCAACTGAAATTCGTTCGGAATTCCCATCAGAGGCCGCAACTTTTTGTCTCGCTAGGGGTATCAGTTCCAAACTGAAATTCGTTCTGATTGGGCCTTTCTTATGAGTTCGCCTTTTTATTTTCGCCTGCTGTCCTTTTGGGTTTTCACACTGATTTGCTTTCTTTCCGGGCAGGTATTTTCAGCGGGGGCTGAACCGGCGACACGAAAGCCGAATGTGGTGGTTTTGCTCGCAGACGATGCGGGGTGGGGGGACTACTCTCAATCTGGGAACCGTCAGGTAAAGACGCCCAATATCGATAGCATTGCGCAGCGTGGGGTTTCGCTAGATCGGTTTTATGTGTGTCCGGTGTGCTCGCCGACGCGCGCGGAATTTCTGACCGGACGGTATCATTTACGGACGGGCGTTTATGGGGTGTCTGAGGGGCAGGAGAGGATGGATTTGGGCGAGAAGACAATCGCAGATGCATTTTTTGCAGGGGGCTACGCCACTGGCGCTTTTGGGAAATGGCACAATGGATCTCAGTGGCCGTATCATCCGATGGCACGGGGTTTTCAGGAGTACTTCGGGCACACGTCGGGACATTGGGGGGAATACTTTGATGCGCCGCTCGAAGACAAAGGTCGGATGGTTCGGACGAAGGGGTACATTGTTGATGTATGCACCGACAAAGCGCTGGAGTTCATTGAGCGTCAAAAGGCAGGTCCATTTTTTTGCTACGTGCCATTTACCACTCCTCATTCTCCGTGGGCAGCGCCTGCGGCTGACTGGGAGCGATTCAAGGGGCGCTCGATTGAGCAAAGGGCGACGGTGGCTCGGGATGAGGATCTGGATCAGACGCGGTGTGCTTTAGCGATGGTGGAGAATCAGGATTGGAATGTGGGGCGGATTCTCGGCAAGTTGCGGGATCTGGGTTTAGAGGAAAATACCATTGTCATTTACTTCTCGGATAACGGCCCCAATTCGGCGCGTTGGAATGGGGGAATGAAGGGGAAGAAGGCGACTACGGATGAAGGGGGGGTGCGGTCGGTTTGCTACATGGTTTGGCCTGCAAAACTTCCGGCGGGCCATTTGGTAAAGCCGATCAGCGGTGCCATTGATTTACTCCCGACGCTTGCGAGTTTAACGGGTGTGCGGCCTGTGGGATCGAAGCCTTTAGATGGGAGGGACCTTTCTCCGTTGTTGATGCAAAAGGAGGTCCAATGGCCCGCAAGGATGCTGTTTTCGGCTTGGGCGGGAAACGTGAGCGTGCGAACGCAGACGCATCGGATGGATAATGCGGGATGGCTTTACGATATGATTGAGGATCCCTCTCAGATGAAGGCGGTGAATGATCGAGACACGGAATTGGCCGGTAAACTTTGGGGAGCCGTGCGTGAATGGCGGGAAGAGATGGGCCTTGGATCTGCCGGAGCGGCGGGCAAATTGAAGGGCAATGAAGGCGCAAAAAAAAGCCGCGTCGATTCGAGGCCGATTCCAGTGGGGTATCGGGAGTTTCCGATCACGATGCTTCCCGCTCGTGATGGGAGCCCAGTTGGGGAAGTGCGTCGCAGTAGCGCCGCGCCGAACTGTTCGTATTTTGTGAACTGGACGAGTTTGGATGATCGCTTGGTTTGGCGTTTGGGGGTCCACACGAGTGGACGTTATGAGGTGAGTCTTGATTACACGTGTCCTGATCAGGACGCGGGCTCGACGGTCGAGCTTTCTTTCAATGGATCGCAGTTGTCCGGCAAGGTTGGGCCGGGCTGGGATCCGCCGCTATACACGAATCAGGATACGATCCCTCGGCACCATGGAGAGTCGCAGATGAAAGAGTTTAGATCGTTGAAGCTCGGTGAGGTCGATTTGAGGGCAGGGGAGGGGGAGATGCTGCTGCGAGCGCTTTCGATTCCCGGGAAAAGTGTGATGGACCTTCGTCGCGTGACTCTGACTTTGCTGAGGTCTTGAAGCCCGATTTTGGGCCTTTCGACCCCGCGCTTGTCCACGAGAGGATTATTGTGGGGCGATTCGTTTCGCGGGGGCCATCTCGATGGGCTTAATCTCAGGCAGTACAAAAAGGTAGGCGAGAGCGCCGAGAATCGAGAATCCGCCTGCCACAACTAAAGGCACGGCGAAGCCTCCTGTTTTTGTGAGCATGACGCCCACGAAGGTGGTGATGCAGACGCCAGCCATGTTGGAAGCAAAGTTTTGGATGCCGCCGATGGATCCGACGTGATCGCGTGTAGGAGCGACATCTGCGGGGAGAGACCAAATACTCGCGGCGGCGAACGATAGGCTGGCGTAGGAGAGAGACATCAAGGCAATGGCAGCTGCAGTGCTCTCGACAAAAACAGAAAGACTGATGCAGGAGGAAAGGGCCATGCCGCCGACTAACGGGATTTTACGTGCGAGGCTAAGCCGCATACCGCTGCGAACGAGACGGTCCGAGGTGTACCCTCCAAGGTATCCCCCAAAAACGGCGACGAGTGCAGGGATCATTCCGATGAGCCCCATTTGTTTCAAATCAAGTCCGCGCTCTTTGATGAGGTAAGAGGGAAACCAAGTGCTGAAGAAGTAGATCACGAAGTTCAGGCAGAAGAATCCGAGCATCATTCCCCAGATGGTCCGGTAGCGGAATAAGTCCAGCCACCGGATCTTTGGCCCGTCGGTGTCGCGGTGCGCCTTAATTTGGCCGGCTTCGATGTAGGCGCGTTCTTCCGGAGTGATGTGTGGATGTTCAGACGGAGTGCGATAGACCCGAAGCCAGAAGACGGTCCAAATAAACCCAAGGGCACCGGTGATCACGAAAGACATGCGCCATCCGAATTGCGCGATGATGAAAGAAACGATGGGAAGCGATAGGGCGGTGCCGACACGGTTGCCGCTATCAAAGATACTCGTGGCTAGAGCGCGCTCCTGTTGAGGAAACCACTCGGACACGATCTTTGCGTTGGTCGGATACGCCGGGGCTTCGCCAACGCCGAGAAGCAGTCGGGTGCCGAAAAGGGAGTTAAATCCCTGGGCCAGAGCGGCAGCAGCCGTGAACAGAGACCACCATACCACAGCCACCGCGTAGGCGATCCGAGCGCCGACCTTGTCGATGAACCATCCAGAGGGGAGTTGGAACGCGGCGTAAGTCCAAAAAAAGGCGCTTAATAAGGCGCCTGTCGCTTCATTAGAAAGATTGAGTTCCTTTGCAATGGACGGGGCGGCGACACCAAGGTTGGCGCGGTCGATGTAATTGATGGTCGTTGCGGAGAACGCCATGAACACCATGAGCCAGCGGAGGTTTCCGGCGGGTTTGGGTTGCGGCGCGGCCGCTTTTTTCTGCGCGTCGATCATGTGGGGGGATGGATGTCTGGTTATCCAACTCAATTTTGGTCATGAGAACGAGAGAGAACGCACCTGAGTTGCTAAAACGGAGGCCATGTCTGTTGCGAGATCGCCTGATCCTAATACTGGAGTTTGGTTTGGGTATGCTTGGGAGGTATCCTAACGGCCCCCCATGAATCTTTTTTTACGAATCTTCTGCCTGGTCTGTTTGAGCAGTTCGCCATTGCTCGGAGCTTCATCCTCTCCATGGACGGAGTCGGTGCCAGCGCGCGTGGAGTACAACCGCGACGTTCGTCCTCTCCTGTCCGATAACTGTTTTTATTGTCACGGAAATGATCCTAGTCACCGGAAAGCTAAGTTGCGTTTGGATATCCGTGAGGAGGCTTTGAGGAAGGAGGCGTTCGTGCCTGGGAAGGCCTCGGAGAGCGAATTGGTGAAGCGGATTTTATCGCAGGATCCGGAGGAGTTAATGCCGCCGGGTGACTCTCATAAAAAGTTGTCTGCTCGCGACAAGGAGGTTTTGAAGCGCTGGATAGATCAGGGGGCTGAATACCAACAGCACTGGGCCTATGAAAGGCCTCGGAAAGGGAATATAAGCGTCCCACCCGGAGGAAATGCGGTCGATGTCTTGGTAGATCGTCGATTGAAGGAAGTTTCGCTTGAGCGGCAACCGGAGGCAGATCGGAGGACTCTGATTCGTCGGCTTTATTTTGATCTTATCGGTTTTCCACCGAATCCTTCTGAGGTGCAGGCGTTTTTGTCGGATCGGAAGCAGGATGCCTATTCAAGGATTGTGGATCGCTTGCTTGCAGACCCGCATTTTGGGGAGCGGTTGGCGATGGGTTGGCTAGATGTGGTGCGCTTTGCGGATACAATCGGGTATCACAGCGATACTCCGAGGAATGTATGGCCTTATCGGGACTGGGTGATTCGGAGTTTCAACGAGAACAAGCGATTTGACCGATTCACGATTGAGCAAATCGCCGGGGATCTTTTACCAGAGGCAAGTCAAGACACGAGGGTTGCCTCGGCGTTTAATCGGCTGATTTTGTCGACGGAGGAAGGTGGTGCGCAGGCGAAGGATTACGAGCAACGAATGTTGACGGATCGAGTAAGAGCGATTGGCGCGGCATGGTTGGGACAGACGACCGGATGTGCACAGTGCCATGACCACAAGTTTGATCCCTTTACACAGCGCGACTTTTATTCGCTCGGCGCTTTTTTTGCCGATATCAAAGAGCCGATTATTGGGAAGCGCGAGGAGGGGATGCTAGTGCCGAATCAGGAGGAGGCAGGCAAACTCGAAAAACTTCGGGCGCGCATTGAGACCCTGACTGGCGAGCTTGAGGCGGATTCTGAGGAGAGACGGCTGAAGCAGCTGGCTTGGGAGGCATCACTTGCCGGAGGGCCAATGGATATTTCTTGGAGAACGTTGGTTCCTCAGAAGCTTTATGCGGATCGCGGCTCCAAGCTTGAGGATGATGGGAATGGGGTCATTGAAGTGGGTGCGGAGGGGAACGCGGCTTCGGATACTTATTTTGTAACGGTTGCAATACCGAGTGGGATGACAACGGGATTAAGGTTGGAGGCCTTGGCTGGGGAAAGGTTGCCGAGATCTGGGCCCGGACGTTCACCGAGCGGGAACTTTTTATTAAACGAATTCACGGTTAAGGATGGGGACAGTCTGGTGAAGATAGGACAGGCCACCGCGACGTATGAGCAAAAGGGGCGTGCGGCAAAGTTCGCGATCGATGGTAAATCGGATGAGAAGGACGGGTGGGCGGTTCTTGGGAATATAGGGCACGACAATTCGATCTATTTTGAGTTCGAGAAGCCGCTGAAGGGCCCGAAAACGCTCACGGTTTTGTTGAGGCAGGTTGCTGGGGACAATCAAACTCTAGGACGCTTCCGACTGGCCGCTACGGAGGTGCCGGCTCCGATCCGAGCGCCGAATGTTCAGTTCCCAGAGACTGTTTTAAAAACGCTTCAGATCCCGCCGGAGAAGCGTTCGTCAGCGCAGAGTCAGGCTTTAGCGAAACACTTCCGGGCTGTGGACCCAGAGTTTGCAGCGGCCCGGCAAGCGATTGCGGATGCCCAGCAGGCACTGGCCGATTTTGAGAAGGGAGTCCCTCACTGCTTGGTGACTGTGAGCATGCAACAAAAGCGGACGGTGCGGATTTTACCGCGAGGCAATTGGATGGATGAGAGCGGAGAAGTGGTGAATCCACGGTTGCCGCATTATCTTCCACAACCGAGCAACAAGGATGGCGAGTTGACTCGTATGGATCTAGCCCAATGGCTTGTGAGTAGAGACAATCCACTCACCGCGAGGACGGTGATGAACAGACTGTGGAAGCAGTTCTTCGGAATGGGTCTTAGTAAAGTTCTGGATGACCTTGGGGCACAAGGAGAGACGCCTCCTAATCAGGCTTTGTTGGACTGGCTGGCTTGCGAATTCATGGACTCGGGATGGGACATGAAACACATGGTCCGACTCATTGTGGAGAGTGCCACTTACCGGCAGGCCTCTACGGCGAGCGAAAAATCTTTAGCTGAAGATCCATACAACCGTTCTTATTCGAGACAGACTCCATTTCGATTGGACGCCGAGTTGGTGCGCGATCAGGCACTTGCGGTCTCCGGACTTTTAGTTGCGAAGATTGGTGGGGCGAGTGCGAAGCCCTATCAACCGGAGGGGTATTGGGAGAACCTCAACTTTCCTACGCGAGTTTATCCGAATGACAAAGGGGAGGGGCAGTATCGGAGGGGTCTATATACTTGGTGGCAGCGAAGCTTTCTTCACCCCAGTTTGTTGGCTTTCGACGCGCCGACACGAGAGGAATGTTCTGCTGAGCGAGCACGGTCGAACATTCCTCAGCAGGCGTTGGTTTTATTGAACGATCCTTCTTATGTGGAGGCTTCCCGTGCATTTGCGGCTCGGATTCTCAGGGAGGCGAATGGAGACTCTGGACAGCGCATGAATTGGGCTTGGCAACAGGCGTTGCAGCGGAACCCAGATGCGCAGGAAACACAGACCCTCATGCGTTTGGTAGAGGAACGCAAAGCGGAATACGAAGCGGATTCAGATGCCGCGAAGGCGTTCCTGCGGGTGGGAG
>CANFNA010000155.1 GCA_947448395.1 Chthoniobacteraceae bacterium | reverse complement strand
CGCACTCGCATCAGGATCCGTGTGTGGGTGAAACAGAAAGAGATCCACCCCGTCAAACTTGACTCCGTTGACTGAGGCGTTTGCGGTCAACTCGAGCATGTGCTCCAAGCTGATAGGAGGGTGATCGGTCCCCGGTTCCTTGCCGACGAGACCGGGCCACATTGCGTTGTGAAGTTTTGGGAGAGTGTTGTGGGAGCTCATAAGTGAATTGACGGGAAATCCTGTGGCTGAAGCGCTCGGTTTGGACAAGCAGGAAGAATGGATTCTTGTGAATCTGTTTTTAACACCTTGCTCCCTTGCTCCCACCTCCAATCCCCCTGCGTTTTTTCCACCTTTACCCACCCCCAGTATGCGACTAACCTCCCCCCTTAATCCCGATGAAGGTTTTTATATCCAAGATCATGGTCGGGTTGTGCCTCAGCTTGCCGATCGCGCTTCCGCTCCATGCGGAACCGGCCGCCCCCTTCTCTGAACGCGCCGAATTTGTCCGGTATGCCGAACGCCTCAGGGAAAGCGTTATCCAGTCTCTAGAACCGCAGCCAAGGTCCAACTCCGCCGCCGCCTCCAAATCCAATTCCTCAGCCGCCCCCTCACTCTGGGGCAACGTCGCCTCCAATCGCTATCCCTGGCACCCCAACATCGTAACCACAATCTTCTGGGTCGGAGAATCCGCTTCCACCAATAACCCCGTTCATAACCGATCCTCCTCTTGGGATCTGAACTGGAAGGAATCCTTCGGAGGATTTGATAACCCTGAGCGTCGCAGGGGATATCTCCCGATAGGTTTTGTCCCTAAACTCAACCCCTTCTATTTTGCACTCCCCTACAACGATGTCAGTAGAGGCGGCTTCAAACCCGAGGCCTCAAAAGTCATCCCGTGGTTCCGCCAAGCTTTTGTCAAGGAAGGCCAAAGCGTCTGCCGTGACCGCTGGATTCAGATAAGGGCCCGGGGAAAATCCTGTTACGCCCAGTGGAGCGACTGTGGTCCGTTTCGTACGGACCATTGGGATTACGTCTTCGGCAATGCACGGCCATCCATGAACCTCAACAAAGGAGCGGGACTCGATGTATCCCCTGCGGTTCGTGACTACCTCGGCCTCGGGCCTTCAGACATGACAGATTGGAAATTCGTAGAGTTCAGCGAGGTCCCAAGAGGTCCTTGGTCGGATTTGGGGGAAAACAACGATTTCGTTCAATTGTCGCGCAGATCCCGCGATCGCATGGCAACAACTCCAGTGGATGCTCCAAAGGTTCTCATCCGCTAACTGGTCCATCTCAGAAAATCGCCCCATTTTCTGGTAAACAGCCCACGGGGTTCCCAGAAAGATCTCCCGCTTAGAAAAGCAATCGTATGCCCTTTGCCGCCCCCGAGGCCCTCCAACTCCTCCTTCAGGCCCACGCCCAAAACCGACTCGCTCACGCCTATCTTATCAGCGGTCCCGAACAGTCCGGAAAACGCGATCTCGCCTCCAAACTCTGTTCCCATCTCCTCGGTTGCCCTGTCGAGTCGGCCCTCTCGCATCCCGACGTCCATTCAATCGTCCCCGAGTCCAAGTCCAGACGATTGCTCATTGAGCAAATCCGAGAACTGGAGGGCCGCATCCAAATGCGCTCTTCCTCCGGCGGGAAAAAAGTGGGCCTCATCCACGACGCCGACCGGATGACTTTGGAAGCGGCCAACGCCTTTTTGAAGACCTTGGAAGAACCCCCGGCGGAAACCCACATCCTTCTTTTAAGCGCACAGCCAGGACAACTACCAGACACCATCCTCTCGCGCTGCATCGAAGTCCCACTGCATCGCCTCCAGCGTCCGCCCCGTTCCCCGGCAGAATCAGCTCTCATCGCCCTGATTTCACAATACTTCTCCTCAAAAAAACCATCCCTCGCCTCCGGACTTTGGTTGGCGCAACAGCTTCAGGCCCTCCTTTTTTCAACCAAAGACGCCATCAGTGAAACTTTGGAAGCCGAGGCCAAGGAGGAAGCTCAACGCTACAAGCAGATGGTCGATTCCAAGTGGCTCGAAAAGCGTGAGGAAATTTACAACGCCCGCATCGAAGCCTCCTACATTTCTGAACGCAATCGGCTCTTTGAAACCCTCGAAGCGTTCTGGACCGATGTATTGCTCCTCCAGAAAGAACAGTCTGCAAGACATCTCCCTGAGTGCTCCTCTCACGCCACGGCTCTCGCAAAATCGCTTTCCACTGCCCAAGCCCTCGTCCGAATTCAATCCATCACTCAAATGCGGGAAAATCTCGGACGCTCAGGGGTCAATGAAGCACTCGCTCTCGAACACGGAATTCTGGAAGCATTCGCGCCAGAATAAGACCAGCGGAAAACCATCCTTCGGAAGCGGATAAAGCAATTCTCCTCTGTTATTTTACACCACCTCAACCCGCCTAAAAAAAGACCCCTTTCCAAAGGCAGCCATTCCAAGTGTCGCAACGCGCCAACGGCTTAAAATTGGGCACTACAAGCGCATCAACCCCCTAAGATTTAGCCTCGCAAGCGGCTTGTCTTGGTTGTGCGTCACCCCTCGCTCCATCTCCTCACCAGCCTCGGCGCCTTGGCGATCATCGGCACCGCGATTGGTTGCTCCCGCCAGTTGTATCGGAAAAAAGCGGACCGAGACGCCTATGGAGCCATCCGTCAAAAAGCGGAAGCCCTCGATCTCACCGATTTTCTCCTCACTCCGAGTATTGAGCCCACTCCGGAATCGCGACTTTTTGACCCCGCCAATGCCGATCATCCCTCCATGCCCCCGGATGATCCCCGCTCCCACGAACTCATGCGCCGCGTCGACGGCAAGAACGGCGCCTCTAAATGGGTGCCTCTCACCGAAAGGGAAAACACACCGGACGCTGCATGGCGAAAAATTCTCTCGGAAGAAACAGATTCTAAACGCCTCGTGCTGAATATGAGGCGCGCCATGCGCCTCGCCCTGCTGAACTCCCGCGACTTCCAGCACGAAAAGGAGGATCTGTACCTCTCAGCCCTCGATCTGACTTTTGAGCGTTTCCAATTTTCACCGAAACTCGCCCTCGGATCCACAGGCCGGGCCGAGGCTGACGGCAAAAAAAACACCGGATCCCTTTCCCCAGGGGCCAGCCACGGAGCAGCCCTCACGGACGGCAGTGTGCGCTGGATGGCGGCCACAGGCGGTGAACTTTTAGCGGGATTCGCCAATAGTTTTGTTTGGTCTTTCAACGGTCAACATGGCCATGACACAGCCAGTTCCGTCGTCAATTTCAGCCTTGTTCAACCATTGCTCAGACTGGGTGGACGAGCCGAAACACTCGAAAGACTCACCCAATCGGAACGCACCCTCCTCGCAAACGTCCGCCAAATGGAGCAGTTCCAAAGCGGGTTCTACGTTCGGGTTGTTTCCGGAAGAAATTCGGGAGAAGGCCCCACACGCTCCCCGATTGTCGGAGGAAATGGTCTCGGATTAATCGCCGGCACACCCAGCGGTCGTGCCGTAGCTCCGAGTGCCGGCGGTTTTCTCGCTTTGCTAGAAGGCCAGCAGCGCATCCAAAACCAAGAGTCCAACGTAGCGCGCCTCCGAGAAAGCCTCGACCAACTCGCTGCCGCGTTTAATGCCGGCCGCATCAGCAGCCGACTTCAAGTTGACCAGGCACGCCAAGCCCTCTTCGCCGCTCAAAGCAATCTCCTCTCTGCCAAAGCCGCCTATGAAACGCAGTTCGACACCTACAAAGTAGATCTCGGCCTCCCTCCAGAACTTCCCCTCGAGGTGCAAGACACCCTTCTCGACCGATTCAAAGTTTCCGACCCAACGGCCACTCTCATCGATCGCAAGCTATCCAACATCCTCGCCGATATACGCACCCGAGAGATTCCGCCCTCCCAAGACCGCATCCAAAAAAGCATACGACACCTTTTTAGTTTAGAAACGGACCTCAAATCGCTGCTGGCCACCGCCAAGCAAAACCTTTCGACTTTCCGGTCCGTCATTCCCATCCGAAAAGCTCAGCTCATCCAGCTCAAAGAAGCCCCTGAAACTGACGATTTAAGCATCGAGCCAGAACCGCTGGACCCCACGAGGCTCGACATAAAATTGGCACTATTTACGGAACGCACATCCGCTCAAACCAACGAGCTCTCGGACATTTTTGCGAAACTCAAAGGTTTGGAGGCTGACCTCGCGGGCCTCGAACCCGAACCCGCTCGATCCAAACTCACCGACCTCGCCACCCAGATTTCAGGACTACTTCTCTCGATTTCCCTCAACCAAACTGCGATCCGCCTCGAGAGCGCCGTCCTCCCAGAAATTAATCTCTCCGAAGAAAAAGCCCTCTCCGTAGCCCGTGATCACCGACTGGATTGGATGAACGCGCGCGCCCGCCTCGTCGACTCCTGGCGTCAAGTCGACCGCATGGCCAATGCACTTCAAAGTGGACTAACCCTCTCAATCAAAGGATCGATGGGCACGCTTCGCGATAACCAACCTGCCAGCTTCGATGCCCGCACCGGAATGCTTCAGGCGAATCTCCGCTTCGACACCCCTCTCAACAGACTCGCCGAACGCAACGACTATCGCGAAGCCCAAATCGAATACCAACGCGCCCGCCGAGATTACATGCTGTTTGAGGACAAGGTTTCTCAAAGCCTCCGAAACACGCTCCGAATCACAAAAATGAGCGCCCTAAATTTCGAACTCCGACGCGCCGCAGTGCAAGTTGC
Source organism: Chthoniobacteraceae bacterium (assembly GCA_947448395.1). Taxonomy (GTDB): domain Bacteria; phylum Verrucomicrobiota; class Verrucomicrobiia; order Chthoniobacterales; family Chthoniobacteraceae; genus Chth-196. Next base: position 2,651 of record CANFNA010000155.1, on the reverse strand, counting down.
CATCGCTCAGGTTGACCTCGCTAGACTGCGCCTCGATGAACCCCCTAAACCCGGCGCTGTCTCGCAATTTGGCGCCACCACCGCACGCGATTTAGTCAGTGCTCTCAGTGACCTTCTCGACGCCCAAAACGACTTTCTCAGTATCCGCGTCGGTTATGACGTTCTCCGGCTCGTCCTCGACTTTGAACTTGGAACCATGCGCACCGACGGAGACGGCCTATGGGTGGACCCGGGCTCCATCACGGAATCTCAACTCGCGAGCCTAACCACTCCCTGGCGGGAAATGCGCGCGACAAACACAGGCATCTCATCTTCCACAACCACGCCTATCCAAACCTCCGCCCACATGGCGCGTGTGACTTTCCGCCACGCATCCCCTAGCGTCCGATGAAACCTAAGTTATCGTTACAAACCCTCACCCAAAAGGTGATCGCAAACCTCCCCTCGCCTCCGCCATGGGTTATCCGCCAAGGCAAGTGGCTCACCATCGGAGGCACCTCGCTTGCATTACTCCTCCTTGTCCTCTGGGTCAGCAGCTCTAAATCAAAAACCATCCTAACCGCGAGTGGACAATCTCCGCTCACCGCTCAAGCGACAGAATCTCCATTCCTACAACAGGTCATCGAACGCGGCGAAGTCGCCAGTTCCAGTAACGTCGAAATCCGCTGCCTCGTGCAATCCAAGTCTGCCTTGGGGACCCCAATCATTCAGATTGTTGATGAAGGAACCTATGTGAAAGAAGGCGACTTCCTCGTCAAACTCGACGACTCCGGAATCCAAGCCGACCTGATCCAACAGCAAATCGCCACCAACAGCAGCCGCGCCCTCTTGATTGAAGCAAAAACCGACTATGAGGCAGCAAAGTTAGCCTTGGAAGAATACGAATCAGGAACCTTCCGACAGGAAGAAGGCCTCCTCATCAGCGACAAATTTGTTGCCCAAGAAAATGTCCGCCGCGCCGAGGAATACGTGCGCTATAGCGAGAAACTAGCAGCCAAAGGATACGTCACAGAAGTGCAGTTAGAAGCAGATCGATTTGCAGTCGCAAAAGCGCGCAAGGAACTTGAAAACTCCAGCACGAAACTCGAAGTGATGTATCGCTATACGAAGCAAAAAAACCTGAACCGCCTCAAAGCGAACGTCGAAACAGCCGAGGCTAGACTCCGCTCTCGCGAAAATAGCCACACCCTCGACTTAGACCGCGAAAAGGGCCTCCAAGATCAAATCGAAAAGTGCATCATCAAGGCCCCAACTTCCGGACAGGTCGTCTATGCGAACCCTCCCACAGGAGACCCTTTAATTGCCGAAGGAAAACTCGTCAGAGAACGACAGATCATCATCCGTCTTCCAGATCCTAAGCGCATGCAGGTTCTGGCCCGAATCAACGAGTCGCGCATCAACAAAGTCAAAGTCGGCATGCGAACCTCCATTCGATTGGATGCCTTCCCTCGCATGGAACTCACCGGAACCGTCCGCACCGTCAGCGAGTACCCTCTACCCGCAATCTCAGTTTACAACACCACTAAAGAATACGGCGCAGAGATCCTCATCGATGGTTCTCCAAAGGGCGTCCGTTCGGGGATGACCGCTCAGGTCGCCATCGAAGTGCAACGCCAGAACAATGCGCTGCAAGTCCCGATTCAAGCCGTCCTCGAGCGAGGAAAACGCTTCTTCTGCTTCGTTGCAGGCGAGGAAATCGAGGCGCGCGAAGTGTCCATCGGCGCCGCCAACGATCAATCCGTGATCATCGAAACAGGTCTCTCCCCAGGAGAACAAGTTCTCCTCGCACCACAAAACCACGAGTCCGACGTTCCACTGCCAGAACCAGCAGCTCCCGCCTCCAACAATCCGCAGAAAACATCGGCTGAAAAACCGCCCAAACTCGTCGGCCGCTAAGACGAAGCTCGCTCTCCCTCCCTGCAACACCTCCCTGTCACTCACCGTTAATGACTGCGGCGATTCGCCTCGAAAACATCCGCAAGGATTATCAGTTAGCTGGAGAGTCTCTGCAGGTTCTCAAGGGCATCGATCTCGATGTGCCAGAAGGCGACTATATTGCGATCATGGGCCCATCGGGCTCAGGAAAGAGCACGCTTCTAAACCTCCTCGGCTGTCTTGATCAGCCAACATCCGGCAAATTCTACCTCGGAGAAGACAACGTCGCCCTCCTCGAAGACGATCAACTCGCCTTCATTCGCTCCTCCCGAATCGGCTTCGTTTTCCAATCTTACAATCTCATTCCCCAGCTCACGGTCGTCGAAAATATCGAAGCCCCACTCTCCTATCAGGGAGAGATCACGCAAGAAGGCCGCGACCGAAGTATCCAACTCGCAACGCTCGTCGGACTCGGAGATCGCCTCACCCACCGCCCACTCCAACTATCCGGAGGACAACAGCAGCGCGCCGGCATCGCCCGCGGCCTCGTGAACCAACCCAGGTACATCCTCGCAGATGAACCCACTGGCAACCTCGACTCCGTTACCACAAAAGAAATTCTCGACCTGCTCGACGAACTCAATCGAGCTGGAAAGACCATCGTTCTAGTCACCCACGAAGAAGAAGTCGCCCATCATGCGCGCCGGATCGTGCGCCTTCGCGATGGCATGATCCAGTCAGATACAAGGCTCCGAGAGATCGAGTTTAAGCCGAAT
>CANFNA010000154.1 GCA_947448395.1 Chthoniobacteraceae bacterium | reverse complement strand
CCCTGCGGATTCTCCTCGGGAGTGCTGCCCATGATCTTATGCTCGGTAAATGAGCCGTCCTGCTTCTGCTCATACCACGACAATCCATACCCATGCGCGTCATACCCCGTGACCACATCATTCCGACCATCCCCATTCACATCGTAAACGAGCATAAAGGAACCGCCCCTTGCCTTTTCAGGCCCAAACGGAACCGGATGAAAAACCCAGTCTTTATCCGTGGAAATATCCGCGGGCTGCTCAAACCATCCTTCGCGAGTCAGGATGTCCGCCCTTCCATCTCCGTTGATGTCACCCGAACCATAGCCGTGCGTGTAACGAAAATATTTATCGTCATTCTCCTTGGACTTCGGAGTGATTGGACGAAAGCGCGCCTTGGCTAACGGATTCTTCCAGTCGATCTCCCCATAGCCCAATTGGCCGCCGCCCTTGCCCTTGGCCTCCTTCGGCTTGTTTGCGTCACTGGAGTGCACAAGCAACTCAGGCTTCCCGTCCCCATTCACATCTTTCAAATCAGGAGACTCCCCATCCGCTACGTCGAAGATGGCGATCTTCTCCCAATCTCCTGCCTTTCCTTTGGGATTTACAAACACGTAAGCCGCCTCGCCCGGCAATCCGTAGACCAGAATGTCTGCCCATCCATCTCCATTAAAATCGTAGGCGTAACTCAAAAAATAATCGGAGTAACCCTTGGCTGGATCATAAGGCGTCTTCGTCGGACCACTCGCGTTCACGCTCGGCGGCGTAAAGGTTTCCCGGCGCTTAAAATCCGGCCCGTACCAGATGTAACATCCCGCCGTTAGATCCACGTGTCCGTCATGGTTGAAGTCCGCTAAAGCGCATCCCTCCGCAATAAACTCGTTCGTCAGGGTGATCTTCTCAAAACTCACTTCCCTGCCGAAGCCTGAGACGGAGGAAAGGGCAAGAAGGAAGAGGGCGGTGTTACGAGGATTCATAGAGGGGAATGGATTAGCGACTACAGAGTGACCTTTTGGCAAACCGAGTCTTAGCTCGATTCATCCCATCACCTCCACACCGAATCGCAAAACTCGTTCGCCGACCCTTGTTATTCGACCACCAAAACACCGCGCATCACACGCCAGTGCCCCGGGAAAGTGCACAGAAACGGATAAGAACCCGCTTCCTTCGGAGCATCAAATTTCAACTCCGCCTTACCATTCGGATTAATCAGCGCCGTGGCGTACAAAACCTTGTTCGTCTCGGGTATGAAGTTCTTCGTCATTCCGTCCGGGCGCGTCGCCATTTGATCTGCCAACAAGCCCACCTCCTCCTCAGCGCCTTTGGCGACCAACACAAAATTGTGCTGCATCAAATCCGGATTCTCAAAAATCAACCGCACCGCACTCCCCGCTTTGACGCGCAATTCCTTGGGAGAAAACTGCAGCAGATTCGGAACCGCCTGCACCTTCAGCGCATTCAATTCGTCCGCATGCTCTTTCTCCCAAATAGAGGCGAGACCTGCCAACTGTTCCGAATCCCGCGGCACTGTCGCCCCTTCGATTGGTTGCCCGATTAAATCAAACAAGAACACGGGGGGACGCGCCGCCTCGTTCTTCAATCGACGGAAATTGATCTCAACCACATTGACCCCTTTCTGCAGCTCAATCTGAACCTGCTGCTGGGAGCTGAAATTATTGTCCGCAGAAAGCAATTGGACCCCGTTTGCATTCACATCGAGAAAGCTATGCTTCACGCTCAACAAAACCGTTTGCGCCCCCTTCGATTCTACATACGTGCGGAAGGTCCCCGAATAACCGCCCCCCTTTTTCGTCGCGTCCATCTTCACCGCGGGAGTCGACTGCTTCGCCGGAGCAATCCATTGTGTGACTTCGGTGGAAGGATTCACTTCCAGCACCGGCACCGATCGACCCCGCTTCGGATTAATCCCGAACTCAAGATCCTTCACCATCTGTTTGACCGCCGGTTCGTGGGCCGCCATCCCCTCCAGCGCTTTTTCCGGATTCAACCGACTCCCCGCCTGCACATGAGCTTCATGCGCAGAAGCGACCCCGCTCCCCATTTCAAGCGCAGCTTCAGCACGAAGATGCGAAACCACGTTCACCACCGCCATCCGCACCCTCGGATGCGCATCCTGGGCAGCTCTTTTCAAAAGAGCAGTCGCGTCTGTGAGCTTCCAAGAAATGTGTCGGGTCAACTGAACCGCACCGGCCCGCATCCGAGGATCAGTGGATTGAAGCAATTGCATCAACCAGCCTTCGCGAGTTTCCCCTCGCGCTGCCAAAATCAGCAACGCCTCCAAAAGCCCTTGTTCTCTCTCAGCCTCCTTTTCAACTGGCAAACTCGCCACCCAAGCATCCAGTGCCGGAACCAATTCAGCCCCCTTGCCTCGGAGCTCGATCCGCGCATGCTCCCTCACCAAGTCTTGGGGATGCACCAAGAGCTTTAACAACTCCGCCACAGATGCTCCCGCGATCCTCGGCCAGTCCTTCGAAACAGGGCGATCATTCGCCACAACCCTCCAAATTCGACCCAAGCTGTGATTCCACTGAGGATCACGCATCGGATGCTGAGCGTGCCCAATGATTCGGCTCGCAAAATCCGAAACATAAAGCGCTCCATCCATTCCAAACGCTGTGTCCACCGGACGAAATGCCGAATTCTGCGAGGTGATTAAATCCAAACGATCCGTCCCCTCCAAAACCCCACTATCGATTTTGGGCGCTGAAATCGAAACGCAATAACTCCCCAGAAGCGCTGCAGAAACGACTCCCTGCTGGTACGCCTTAGGAAAATTCGGACTCGATATCACACTCATCCCCGATCCTTTTGCGTAATTAACCACCGTCCCATTTCCATACGCGTGATACACGCCAAGCGGGGTCCAAGTCAGCGGCAGCCCATCCAAAACGTGCCCACCGCCATACCGCTCAAAAATTCCTCCGTAACGGTCAAACGCCACCTTCCATGGGTTCGGCGTCAAACTCTGCCACTCCGAACGAATCCGCCCCGTCTCCAGATTCAAGCGATAGGTGGTCGAATCCACTCCACGCACCACACCAAAAGGCGTCTCAAATTGACTCCGATGGAAGACCCCATCGCTAAAAATCACCTGTCCCAACGGATCCGTCGCCACCATGCCTCCATGGTGTGAGTCGGTCACATCCACTCCACGCAGCACTTCCTCCTTCGTATCGGCACGGTCATCTCCGTTCAAATCCCGCATCAAAAACAATCGAGGCTGGGCAGATACCAAAACTCCCTTCTCATGAAAGGCGACTCCATCCAAAGCATCAAATCCACCGGCAAAAACCGTGCACTTGTCCGCTTTCCCATCGCGGTCCGTGTCTTCCAAAATCAAAATTTTATCGTCGGGCTTCTCCCCAGGCAATGTGTGTGGAAAGGAAGGCATCGTCACCACCCACAACCGCCCTCTCGCATCAAATGCAATCTGCACCGGATTTTTCAGCTCAGGAAAATCCCCCTCCGACGCGAACAGATTCAGCGTATAACCTTCCGCTACGGTCAGGTCCTTTTGCTGTTCTTTCGCGGCCTTCATTTCCCCGCCGCTAAACCGATCGGGAATACTCTTTCCCTCGGGAAGTGCTCCGAGACTTGGCCTCGGATATTCCGAAAACCGCTTTTGCGGATGCTTCACCAGATCATGAATGACGGCATCCGCCTGCTCGACTAGCTGGTGATAGCGAGGCATCTCCGCCTCATACTCCTCGGGACGTTTCCGAACCCCAAAATACACCACCCCATTCTTCGGACGCACGATTTCCGCGACGTATCCAGACTTCTGCGCGGCAGCCAGCGCCACCTCGTTGAGACGCTCCTTGGATATCCCAGAGTCAAATTTTGAAAAGCCCATCAACGAACGCGCAACCACCCGCCCCATTTCACGGGCGCCTCGCTCATTGAGGTGCACCCCCTGAATCGTCAACCGTTCCGAACCGCTCTGGTACGCCTTTAAACTCGCCTCATACAAATCCACAAAATGGGCTCCGTGCTTTCCTGCCACCTCCTCAACAACCTTCGCGTACTTCGCAATCTCCCGATTCCGAGCCTCACCATCCACACTCGGAGTGCTCTGAACCGCCATCGGCGCCAACAAAACCAGTTTCGCATCCGGATGAAGCCGCCGGACTTCTCGGAGATACCCCTCCCAATCCTTTTTAAATTGGGTCAGGCCCGCTTCCCCTCCAAAGGATTCGTTGCCTCCAAAACCAATCACAACGGTTTTTGCAGGCCACTGGCTTAGGGTCGCTTTCATATGCTCCGCATAACCCTCGGGCCGCAACCGATGCCCGACCTCGTCCCCAGTCCACGCCATGCTCCGGATTTTTAAGGAATCATTGGGTCTCCCAAGCTGGAGATAGGCTTCCAACTCCCCGCACTCCACCAATCGCTCCACCAATCCATTCCCATAGAACAGAATGGTATTTTCACCAGAATCTGCACCCAAAAGCCCTTGATGAGATCTGCTAACACAAAGCAGAAAAACCACACGGAGGATGAAGAGGAGCTTTTTCATGGGGAACTATGAATAACAAACAAGGCACTAAACGACGTCTAATATCGGAACGGAGGAGCCAAATCCGTCACGCTCAAATCAACCAATTATGGGCGCTCTTTCTTATGCGACAAATTTCATTCACGCCCGCAGCCTCATCGCTGGTACATCCCCCGCCTCAAGACGGCTCTCATTTTACTACCGACGCGCAATTCTCCAAAAATCCCGCCATGGCCTCACAGGTTTTTAGCCCTGATCCAAGCAGGGCCCACCTGCTCAACAGTCAGAGGCTTAAAGGAGGCAATCGCCTTCTCACGGCTCCATCCCTCGGGAATTGAAAGCAATTCACACCCTGATGCCGCAGGGGTAAATTTATTGATCCCACCATACAGTTTATTGCCCGAATACACGTTCGGCTTGAACTTAAACTGATCCAACGGGGGCTCCACGGATGGGGTCGTCCCCACGACTGAAGTGCCTCCGCTCGGACGCACAAAAATATTGTTCTCAATCCGGCACTCCTCAGGAACCAGAATCATTTGCTCTTTCGGCCAGTGCGCTTTGTAACGCGCCCCGATATCCAAGTCCGTTCCCCCACACGCAATCACCATATTACCAGAAAGCTGAAGAAATTTGTTTTGGGGGTATTGCGGAGAAAAAGCCGCGCTCCCGAGTTTATCTTCAGAAATTCTTTTCCCATCCGCATCCTTGCGTTTGGCCAAGTGTTTCTCCTGAAACCCCGATAGATCTTTATCAATATAGTCACCGCAACTGACCGAGATCCCTTCGGAACATCCGTCCAAAAGATTATTTTTGACTTGGTTATACTGGCCCGACATCCGGAGCCCGTACGCCTTCTTCACTCCATTGGCGAGAATCACATTTCCTTCCACGAGATTGTAACTGCCCTGCCGGATATTTACCCACCCTTGCGTTGCCAAGATCGTGTTATGGAGAACTTTGTTATGATTTGATTTCAGTGAAATAATTTCGCCCCCCTCCCCGTCTGCGTGATCGAACAAGTTTCCCTCGATCGTAAAAAAAGCCCCTCCCGGGCCCATGTCCCCGCTTTTCCCGTAGCCCCACACTCGGATAATTTCGCGCCCATTGTCATCACTAGCCGGAATGTCTTTGAAGTAACACTCGGTCACCGCGTTGTTCTTCGCCGCATCAAGGTTGTCATTCCCAATCACGGGACCCATGTTGCTTTTCCCCTTAAAGAAACACCGCGAAACAGAATTATTCGCGCCGGTAAAAAATACCCAGTAATACGCCGAACTCGCAGAGGCTGGGTTGAAGTCGACAACGGCCGAGTTCAGCAGACTTCCGTGGTGAGATAAAAACGTGATCAAGGCGTTCTTCTTATTGCCCTTCTCAATAAAAAATCCGTTTTTAAAGAGCAGTCCATCTACCGTCACATAAGGCGCTTCGATCTCTAGGCACGAATTTCCAGATAACACCACCTCCCCAGGAGTTTCTGCTCGGATCACCAAAGGCCGTTTATCATTCCCACCTTTTTTGACGAAAATTTGAGCGTCCTTCCAAACGCCATTCTTGAGCACCACAACATCGCCCGGACCGGCTGTTGCAAGTTGTCCTAACTTGGAGGGGTCTGCGATACTGATCTCGCGGGCTCTCGCCGTTGCCGTTGAAAACAATGCGACGAGAATGAATGAAACGAAAAAGCAAACCTTGGAAAGGAACATGGCTTGGGGGAGGAGCGCGGTACACTCCGATTCCTAACAGGCCTCACTCAAAAACGCATGGATTTAACCATGACACCCACAGGATGTTTTCGAGCTTCATTTTCCTCTCTCCGACATTGGGTCCTTCCGAGTACCCTTCGGAAATTCCATCTCTCTCGTGGTGCAATGGGTCCGCCTCCGAAATCCATCCGCAGCGCTTGATATTTTATTTTAGAATGAAAATCCGCCCCGTTTTTCTGATCGTTCTCTTGCACCTCGCAAGCTGCGCCTTCCTCGCTGCCCATGATCTCTCCATTCAAAGCGCAGGTGCCCCCGATTGGTTTTCCCAAGCAAAAGCGGCTCCGACTTCAAGTTCCTCCGCCAGTTTTGCAAGAGCCGAACGCATCGCCGCCTCCTTTGCCCCCTTCAAACCAAAGGTCCGCTACACTTGGGATGAAAACTATTTTTACGAAGAATCCGATGGATTCCCTGACCGGACTCGTATGCCAAACCTCATGGTTGGCATTACCGCATGGAATCAACAAATCCCGATTCAAGCCGCCTTCTTTGCCGGAAACTCAAATAATTATTGGAAGATTCCTTTGGCTCCCGTGCCGGCAAGCACGCCTTACGCGATAACGAGTACGACGTTTCTGCGTGGCGCTATTGCCTTAGGTGCAGATGGCATTCCCATCTTCAATCCGAGCAACAACACCGGAAAATACTCCTATGACATTGGAGAGCTAGACGCCTACGGCGGACACTCGGGGATGGGGGACGATTATCATTATCATATCGCTCCTGCACATCTCACTCCCGTTTTAGGAAACGAGCTGCCTATCGCCTGGGTTCTAGACGGGTATCCCATGTATGGCTACGTGGAGCCCGATGGCGGTCCACTGCAAACCCTCGACTCTTGCGGTGGCCATGATCACGGAGGCCTCGGCTACCACTACCACGCCATCGGCCTGCTCAATGGGGACAAATGGGTCCCAGCAGCCCCATACATGAACTCCAAGTTTTATGGCACGGTGTCGTATGTCGACCGACAAGTAGACCCGCAACCAAGCGTGACTCCCATCCGGCGGGAAGGCGATAACGGCGTCGGTTATCAGGCCCAACCGCTAACCGTAATGATCACCCGATTCCTCAATCCCGTTGCCCTTAAAAAAGTGGGCGAGCACTACTTTGAGGACACGCAAGGCTCCGCTGTCGCAAGTGAAGACGCCTT
>CANFNA010000153.1 GCA_947448395.1 Chthoniobacteraceae bacterium | reverse complement strand
TTGAGCATGGCTGCAGGACTTTCAAGATTCAGTCCGCCCTTCCTTGTTGTTTTCGAGTGGCAAGAAACGCAGTTGTCGCTGAGGAACGGAAATACGTCCTTTGCGAAGTCGACCACTTTTGAGGGTTCGGGCTCTTGAATTGGGATGACGGCAGCGAAAAGGCGAGGCAAGGCTCCGAGCCATGCTGTTCCAAGGCGGAAACGTATGGAGCGTGCAAAGGCAGACTGAAGCCGGGGAGGTCTCATTTTTCGGGTGAGGCTGCGGTCGGTGCAGCCTGTGGCTTGGCCTCCGGGGACTTTGGCGGAGGCGCGGAAGGTGCTGCAACGGTGAGTTGAATAGCGGGGGAGTAGATTGTGGTCGTGATGTCTTTGCCGGAGTACTTCGCCTTGGCTTGTGCCGTAAAGAAGATGCTGTGTTTGCCTTCGCCTAATTTGAGAGCTGCGAGATCCAGAGAAACTTTGGTTTCTGTTGCCTTGGGATCCAGATCGATCTCCTTGGCAGTTTCGGATCCTGCAAAACCCGCCGGCTTGAGTTTGAGAGGAATATTGAACTCGGGTTTGCGAGTTATCTTGAGATGAACTTCAACTTTTGATCCAGGCGGAGCCTCAAATGGTTTTTCGCCATCAATCTTAAAGCTCAACGGAGGATCTGAAGGGCTTAACCCGATAATGACACCGTCCCCACGAGTGAGACGCATGGCCGCGGTGTCTACGTTTGTATCGGCGACGTTCCATCGCGCGACTGCCCCTTTGGCAATTCGCTGAAGTTTTCCGTCAGCGCTTCTTCCGAAGATCCTGATTTGGGAAATGCTTTTTGGCAAAGGGCCATCGGAGCGCAGGATCAGCGTTCCTTCATTTTTGCCAGCGGGAATGAGAGTGGTTTCACAATGGACACCCTCTGGAAGGTTCGTTGCGCCCAATTGGATGGCTTCATTATAGCCTCCACTCCTCAACGTAACGATGCGGAGAGCCGCGGTCGCACCGCTGCGCAGAGCAGTCCCTCGCGGTGCGACAGCTCGATCATTGGCCGTTTCTGGAGGCGGTTCTGATACGGCAATTAGTGCGAAATCGGGGACTTCATTCCGAAGGACCAACGCAAAATTGGCCCCCATGCTTTTTCGAGACATGCCAGAGAGATCCGAAACAGAAGCTTTTATGCGGCCATCCTCTTTGACTTCAAAGCGCAGGGAAGGGTCGTTGTGGAGAGTGCTGAGTTTCGGCCCACCCGTATTGGTTTCCGGTCCGTATGCTTCCGCGAGGTGCGTTCCCGCTTTTTCAAGTCGGATGAATCCGTTGGTTTGAAACTGGCCTAAGCGATGTGAGAATAATTCCGCGACTAGGATCGTTCCTTTTTTTGAATCGAACTCGAAAGTGGTCCCTTCGAATCGAGGAGAGAAAAGCCCACAGAAAGCTCCTGGAAAGGAAACTGCTTTGGCTGTTTTGGAAGGTTTTCCAATCCCTTCAGATCGCTCAAAAGGGGTCACAATCGGGCTCGGTAGTACAAGCAACTGGATGGCGTTGGAAGTGCCCGTGGGTCCTCGGTATCGATAGGAAAACGTGCGCATTCCCGAACATGCTATCGAGGTTGGAGTGTCTGAAGCAGTCGGTAGGGCTTCGGCGGGTGGAACTTCGATTTCGGCGTCCAAAGCCTCCAATCCTTCGCCTTCGGAACCGAGCCAATGAGTGGCTGGAATTGAGCCTGGAAGACCTCGTCCAATGAGAGTGAGGCGGTTTTTCTTGCCCGGTTCGACGGCGCATGGGAGAGAGGCATCTAGAACCGGCGACTCATCGATGGAAACGCAGTAAGGATAATCTGTGCCGCCGCTGAAGGTGAGGTCATGGATGGCGAGGATGTATGCATCGTCTTTTGGAGCAACGAAACGAAGTGTTTCTGTGCTGCCACCTGAAACGAGAAGGCGTCCCGATTCGCTATAGATGGCAAGCATCGGAACCAGCTTGGAATCGAGATCGCGAGCGATACAGCGGATGGTCAGACGCTGGTTTTCTTTGGCTTCAAAACGATAATGGTCCTTGGTCGCGGCCACAGCATTTCCGTACACAGCGGAGCCGAGCGTCACGGGCATTGGTTTCGTTACGGAACAATCGCCTGTTTTTTTTACTGCGGAAATTCGTTGGACCAAGATGCCCTTTGGATTTGACGCTCCATGCAGACCAACGGCGCGCGCATCATACACCCCTTCTGCTACGGAAGGCGCGACGGCTATGGAGAAGCGTTTTTCACGAAGCCATTTCGCCGTAATACCGGGATCGGAAAACCAAAGGGACTCGACGCCGTCAAGATCGGTCCCGGATAGCTCTACCTCTATTTCGTTGCCGGGAATGAACGCCGGCGGACTCAGAGAATCGAGTTTGGTGAGAGGCAGGTCTGCTGCGAGCAGGGTATTGGCGAACAGAAATAGGGCCGTATGAATTAACGGTTGATAACGAATTTCTATTTGCGTCGCCCATGCTCGGTGTCGGGGGTGGCTGGGACATCTTTTCATTAGTGATTGAAAAGAAACTCCTTGGTGTTGAGGAGGGTCCAAATCAGATCCTCGAAGGACTGTCGTCTCGACTTGGTGGCTTCCAAAGGTTGGCCGTCCGGAGTTTTTCTTGCTTTCGAGATATGCTCCATGGAGAGGTCGATTTCTGCGGGCGATGGTTGGCGGCTCAGGGCCGTTAAATATAACTCCTGAAGGGACGCTTGGGTTTCCTCCCATTTTCCAGCGTAGAGGGCAGCGGCGCCGATATCGGATGCGATTCTATCCTGAATGTCTTTTGCATTAATGAGATGCAGTGCCTGAGCGAGACTGGCGTCCTGACTGCGTTCACATTCGCAAGCGCTTGAGGACTCAGGGCGCCCGAAGACGGTCAAAAAGTAGCTTGTCGCATTGAAGCTGTTGTCTGGGAGGCTGATGGCTTTCGTACCCTGAGGGAGGCCTGGGAATGTGCCGTTTACTTTGCAGACGCTGCCAATTGCGTCGTAAAGCACTTCGGCGGGGAGTCGCTTGGGATAGTAGCGGGAGAAGTTTTGACGGTCCGCGGCGTTGTGCTCGTTGGGTAGTGCACTTAATTGATAGGTTTCCGAGCGGACAATTTCGCGGATTAGCGAGCGTTGATCGAATCCACTCGAGATAAAATGGCGCGCCAAGACCTCGAGTAGCTCAGGGTTGGATGGCGGGTTGGTGTCGCGCATGTCGTCTTCTGGTTCAACGATGCCGCGGTTTAGGAAGTGTTTCCAATATCGGTTCACCAGAGCCTTTGCGAAGAAAGGATTCTCAGGTGAACGCATCCAGTCAGAGAGGACAATACGGGGATCAACGTCCGGAGGGATCTCCATTTCACCGGTTCCGAGGGCGGCGGGTTTGACGGGTTGTTTGGTTTTTTTGTTAAGAGCCGTTGCCGTGCCACGCCGATGCATGATGAGGGAGGTGCCTTTCTTGCCGAGCTGAGAAAAAAAGGCGGAAAACCGATAATAGTCGGCTTGGCTCCATTTCTCGAAGGGATGATGGTGGCATTGCGCACATTGGAGACGAGTGCCAAGGAAGAGTTGCGCGGCGTCTTCGAGTTGTTGCTGTGTTTCCTTCACTTGGATGAACCAACTGACGGGAGGATTGTCAGCTGGGGTCCCGCTTGCCGAGAGGAGTTCTCGAACCAAGACGTCGTACGGTTTGTTGGTTCGGAAAGATTCCACTAGCCAGTTGTGGAAAGCGAAGTTCATCGGTGCGTCTTGTGCCCGAGTGCGTTTGTTTCGAAGTAAAGAGCTCCATTTTCCTGCGAAGTATTGTGCATGCTCCTCACTCTCCAATAAGCGGTCTATGAGGGCGTCGCGTTTATTGGGTGAGAGATCATTCGCAAATGCGGTGACTTCTGTCGGTTGCGGAATCCGACCCGCAATGTCGAGGCTTGCGCGTCTAAGGAAGGTAGCGTCGTCGCATTTAGGGGATGGCGGCATTCCCATCGCAGTGAGTTTTGCAAAGACCGCACGGTCGATCTCGTTGCGCGGTTGCGGGAGGTTTTCTACGGGCGCACCGAGGGGGAGAGTGGCTCGAAATGTCGTCGACTTGCCTTGATAACGAACCATAACGGCGACATCACCCGGAAGCTGTGAAAGCGTGACGAAGCCCTCTTCGTCCACAGAGGCCATGCTTTTTTCGTTAGGCTCAAAGAGAGCACTGCGTGTGACATCTTCGAGGGTGCCGTCGGTGTATCGGGCAAGAACGGAGAGTTGTTGGACTCCTCCAAGTTTCATCACGCGGGCTTGTGGAAAAACCTCAATGGATTCGACGCGAGGATCGTTTTGCGATCCAAACGGCATGCCTTGTTCAATCCACCGAACCACCATTCGGTAATCGTCTGAGTTTTGTTCCAATCGTTTTCCGCCGCCATGAGGAGAGCTGCCGATGCCTTTCAGCAAGAGAAGACTATTCTCCGGTGCCGCCGGAAAAAGGCGTCTTCCCCGAGCCTCGCGCACAAGGTGTTCGTAGTCTTCCTCCGGTTCAAATCCGAGAAGTGATAGTTTGAAGCCATTCTGGCCGCCGGATTTTCCATGGCATCCGCCGGAGTTGCACGAGGCTTTGGTGAAGATCGGGACGATTTGGTTTACAAAATGAATCGGCCGGTTTGTGGCAGCCTCTTCGACTCGGACTTTTAAGGTGGTTGAGAGTCCGCTGGTGGAGTCACGGGCTTCAATCAGTGTGAGGCCGTCCTTGAGCACGGCGATTCGACCGGCGGGATCTACGCTGACAATGCCCTCCGGCATCGTGGAGTAGGTGACTTGTCTTGTCGCGTCAGAGACACCGCCGTTGGCGTTGAGAAAGCAAACGTTGAGTTGGCGGACGGCTCCAGCGCCGCGAAGAATAAGTTCGTTGCCGGCGGGATTTGCGAGTTCAGAGAATTCAAATCGAAGCGCTGTTGGGGCATGGACGACAGCCGAATGAGCTGAGGCGCTCAGTAGCAGGCTGAGAGCGATAAGAACAATGAGTGGCCTATTCAAAAATCGAAGATCCATGAGCTGCGGAATCTGGGTTTTGTGGCGGATTTTAGATTAGCTCCTTCATCGGCATCCAGCCATCGACGAGGTATTGGGGTCTTCCAGAGAGATCAGGCAGAGTGGTGTGGAGATCTATTCCGAGCCAGTGGTATAGGGTGGCAAATACTTCACCAAAATGCACAGGTCGCTCCGTGGGCTCACCTCCGAGACGATCTGTTGCACCGATCACCTGACCGGTCTTGAATCCGCCTCCTGCAAGAACCGCGCAGCCCACGCGGGGCCAATGGTCTCGGCCGCCTTCTTTGTTGATCTGGGGTGTTCGTCCGAATTCGCCCCATGCTACTACGGCAACTTCTTTATCGAGCCCGCGCTGGTGGAGATCTTCCACTAAGGCCGTTAGCCCTTGATCGAACAAGGGGAGATGGGTGAGCAGTTCGGAGTGGTTGCGGTCGTGGAAATCCCAGCGTCCATAATTCATGGTAACGCAGCGTGCACCGGCTTCGACGAGGCGTCTGGCGACGAGGAAGTGTTCGTTATTGCGTGGAGCGCCGTCGCCGTAGTTGCGGGTGTCTCCCTTGCCGTACCGCTCACGAGTTGCGGAGCTTTCCTTTGAAAGATCCAAGGCCTCCAAGAGGCGGCTGGAGGTCAGAACGTCAAAAGCTTGTTGGTTGAAAACATCGAGTCCTTGCATGAGACCGCTCCGATCCGCATCGCGTCGCATGTTGTCAAAGGCGCTCAGCAACGCACGTCGGTCACTAAGTCGGTCGCTGGAAATGCCATTGAGAGTGAGGTCGGTGACGCCGTCTCCGTTTGGTCGGAATGCGGAGTAAGCCGGCCCGAGAAACCCAGGATGACCGGGAGATCCGTAAGGGGGATGACCCGCTTTTGGAGCCAGACCTACGAATGGAGGCACTTCCTTGTTCTCGTGCGGAAGGATCTTGGTCATGACTGAACCTATCGATGGCCAACCTCCAGGGGGCGTCAGCACTCCTTTTGAACTACGTCCCGTGTAGCACACGTGAGAATCGTGATCGCCGGTTACGGATCCCCACATCGAGCGGATCGGGACTAGCTTGTCCATGATCTTTGCGGAGAAGGGCATGTGCTCCGAGATTTGGATGCCGGGAACATTGGTGGAGATAGGCTTGTACGGGCCCCGATACTCCAACGGTGCATCCATTTTGAGGTCGAATAGATCCTGATGGGGTGGCGCACCGGCCATGTAGATCATGATGACGGACTTGGCGGAGCGTCCAACTTTCGAGAGCGCCTCGGCTTGGAGTATTTGAGGAAGGGAGAGACCTCCCATGGCGAGGCCTCCAATCTTTAAGAAGTCACGGCGAGAGACTCCGTCGCAGAATGCGCGCCCCGAGGATGAACCGGAAATATTGAGCATGAAATCGGGTAAATGATTGGTTGGGAGGATCCGAACATGGAGAACTCAGACAAGTTCACGCAGCGGCATACATCCTGGTTCGACGAGGTACTGGGGTCTGCCTGCCAAGTCGTTGAGCGTGACCTTAGAGGCGTCGATGCCCAGGTGGTGGTAGAGGGTTGAAAAGACTTCCCCGAACTTTACAGGTCGCTCTGAAGCCTCGCCTCCAAGCCGATCTGTCGCACCAATGACTTGTCCGTGTCGCATGTTTCCACCGGACATCAAAGCGCAAGAGACGCGTGGCCAGTGATCGCGTCCACCGTCTTTGTTGATTGTTGGGGTTCTGCCGAACTCGCCCCACACCACAACGGCGACATCCTTTTCCAACCCCCGATCTTTGAGGTCGTCCAATAGAGCCGACAGACCCTGATCCAAAAGTGGCAGGTCTTGCCGTAAAGCGTCGAAATTCGCTCCGTGATGATCCCAGCGACTGAATGCAACTGTGACCACGCGTGCACCCGCTTCCACCAGTCGACGAGCAGCGAGAAAATGAGTCATTAGCTTTGGGCCACCGTCGTCCCTGTTTTTTGAGTCACCTTTGCCGTAGCGCTCCAACATCGATGCTGATTCCTTTGATACATCGAGCGCTTCGAGAAGTTTACTGGAGGTAAGCACTCCGAAGGCTTGCTCGTTGAATGTATCGAGCCCGCCCATAATTCCGGAAGCATCGACATCCCGCCTGAATTGGTCGAAGCCAGCGAGTAGGGTGCGTCGGTCTGCGAGGCGTTCCAATGTAACTCCATTCAGGCTCATATCCTCAGCGGCACCGCCCTTGTTGGGTTGGAAGGGGGCGTGGCGGACTCCAAGAAATCCAGGCTCTCCAGAGCGCGCCCATTCTGGGTGGCCCATTTTAGGTGAGAGCCCTACGAAGCTTGGAACTGCTGGGTCTCGTTGTCCTTGGAGGTTGGAAATGATGGATCCGAAAGCCGGCCACCCTCCTGGAGGCTGGTTATTAAAGGATCTCCCAGTGAGGCATTGAAATGCGTCGTGCCGAACGTCGCATTCCACCATAGAGCGGATCAATGTGCAGCGATCCATTC
>CANFNA010000152.1 GCA_947448395.1 Chthoniobacteraceae bacterium | reverse complement strand
TGAGGCATCGTTTTGTATTTCACAAAGGCGATGCGGGGGCGGTTGGTCTCGATGCTCTTTTCGCGGCTTACGAAAAGGAGAAGCGATAAAGCAAGGCGGGTTGCGGAGGGAATTTCCAGGCTGGTCTTTGGGACGCAGAATGGAATTGGGAGCAGTCTGTTCATCCGCCTGCGGAGACGGTTGCAGGGGTGGAAATAGTGAACGTTAACTCTGGATGCGAAGCTATCAGAGGGGTGGCCGGACTTTTAATTCCAGTGGCTTGGAGCGGATAGGGGGCATGGTGGGAGGAGAAAAATACCAGAGATTACACAAGGCGCAGCTTACACTTGGGTTGTTCTGATGATTGCCTCGGGACTTGCCCCCAAGGATCCCCTTTACTTGGGATGACCGCGTTGACGCATGCGATACCGACAACGGAACGCTTAAAGTTCGCACGGCTGTATTTTGTTTTTCACAAGGAGGTTATCCCACATGCGCTGAATCGGTCGCCCTGTGCTTGTTTGTAACTCGGGCTTGGGCGTACATTGTGAGGGCTGATTTATCCCCCCCCCATGAAGCGATTCCGTGTTTCGGTGCATTCTGAAGAGGCTGCGATTCAATTTTTGGAACTCAGCGAGGGAGAATACACCTTTGGGACTGGGGAACTATCAAATGGGGTGCTGCGAGGGGAAGGGATTGCGGAGCGGCATGTGGTCGTGTGGTTGATGGAGGGACGGATGCAGGTGGAGGATTTGGCTGGGGGCGTGACGGTGAATGGGTATGCGATCAGTGAGCGCGTAGAGGTCGAGGTTCCGGCTTCGGTCGAGTTACCGGGAGTGACGCTTTTGGTGGAGGAATTCGCGGAGGCGGGACCCGTTCAGGATCTTTCGTCGGACGTAACGATTCCAGTTCCAAGGAATGAGCATGCGAAGGAATTGGACTCTGAGGCCACGATTCCGGTGGGAAGGCGCGGGCCGGCTGCGAGGAAGACACGATCGGAGACACAGGCGGTTGGACAGGATAAGGCGCCTTTAACGGGAGAATACACGTTGGTGAAGGAGATTGCGCGGGGTGGGATGGGGCAGATTTATTTTGGAGAGGATCCGCAGCTCAAACGGGAAGTTGCCGTGAAGGTGAGCAGTTTGGCGCACGGGGGAATGGATCCGCGTTTTGTTAAGGAAGCGGAAGTGCTTGCGCAGTTGGCTCATCCGAATGTGGTGCCGATCTACGCGATTGGGACGGACGGGCAGCGGCGACCGTATTATTCGATGAAGCTTGTGAAGGGGCAGACGCTACAGGCGGTGCTGAACGATCTTAAGAACGGGGATGCGGCAGCAACGAAGGAGTATTCACGAGCGACATTGCTGACGATTTTTCGGAAGGTGTGTGATGCGATGATGTTTGCGCACTCAAAGCGCATTCTTCACCGCGATCTGAAACCAGAGAACATCATGGTAGGGGAATACGGCGAGGTGTTGGTGATGGACTGGGGATTGGCGAAGGTTCTTGGGGAAAAGGAGGCGCCTGTGGGGATGAAAGGGCCGGTTAGCGACTCTGGAAATTATGGAATGACAATGGAAGGCGATGTGATGGGGACGCCGCAGTACATGTCACCGGAACAAGCCGAGGGGATGGTGGCGGGGTTGGACGAGCGTTCGGACATTTATTCGCTGGGAGGGATCTTGTATGCAATTCTGACGCTGAGGCCGCCAATTGAAGGCAAGACACTCAATGAGGTTCTGACGAAAGTGAAGAAAGGCGAGATCAGTTCCATGATCACTCGGAGTGGCGGCAAAGATGGGGTGCAGAAGGGCATGCCCTCGGCGATTGGGGGGGAGGTTCCAGAGGCGTTGCGAGCCGTGACGCATAAGGCGATGGCGACCGATCGCAAAGAACGTTACGCAAGTATGGAAGCCTTCGCAGCGGACGTTGAGGCGTATCAGCACGGGTTTGCGACCAGTGCTGAGCATGCTGGTTTTGCGCGGCAAATTGTTCTCTTGGTCAAAAGAAACCGCGGAGTTTCTGCCCTATGCGCGTTGCTGTTGGTTTCTGCTCTGGTGTTTTCGATGCGTTTGATTGCGAGTGAAAGAAAGGCCGTTCAAGAGCGGACCGCCGCGCAAATATTGAGTGCCAAGGCGCAGATCGCCCTCGCGCAAAGTGAGCACCAAGCCAGAAATTCGAAGGAAATGCGTCGTATTCTGGACGAGGTTCCTCGCGAGTACCGTGACCAGCATTGGGCTTATCTGGACGCAAAACTTGCACCGCCTCCGATCAGCTTTGAGATCCCTGAGGCTCCCGTTGAGGTTGCGTTTTCCACAAACAGGGCCCCGGGTTGTTTCCTGAGCATTCAGCGCAATGGCGATGTGCGGTACTTGGATCCTGCGATGGGTTTTGGGAGCCCTCTTTTTCAATTGGCAGGCCCAATAAAAGATCTAGCACTCGCTTTCTATGAGGGCGCGGGACGGATGTGGCTTGCGGTGGTTACGAACCGAACTGTGCAGCTTGGGGACAAGAGCTATCCCGCGTCGCTTGAAGTGCTGGAGGTGCCGAGTGGAGCGCTGGTTTATAAAGTTGGGATTAGCCGCCCTTGCGCGGTTGTCGACTTTAGTCCTCAAGGAAACCTGCTGTGTCTCGGAAGGCGTCCCCCAGCCTCTGCCATGTTGCAAATGCAGAACGCGTATACCGGAGAAATGATATGGGAAGGGGGAGGCAAGGATGCTGGTTTTTCAGCATTTTCCAAAGATGAAAATCGGTTGGTTTACGCGATTGAAGGCAAAGGTGGGTTTCAGCATTTGGATAGCTGGACTGGAAAGGAACAGGGGCCCCTGATCAAGGGCAGCGCAAGGGTTGGCGCATGGAGTCCTGGAGCGGATCGGGTGTATGCGGCATGGCACTATGCCGAGAGAATGATGCTGCGGGCTACACACACAACGGATGGTTCAAACCGGTTTGAGCATCCGCTGTCTCACTCTCTCCCTCGAAACGCCATCCTGAGCAAAGGTAATCGATTGATTTTGGCGACCACCCCTTCTCCCGATAGCCGCATTGTCGAGGTCTTAGACTCCAACACAGGGGCCGTGATAGACACCACCCATCTCCTTGGAAACTATGGAATCTTCGCAGTGCACTCAGACGAATCTCATTTGTTATGCCTGAATGAGAAAAGGGCGGCGTTTTTGCAATGGGACTTTCCGGAGTCTTCCATAAAAGGATTTCCTGAATTTCAGGGCCTTTGGTTCCTCGACGGCGCGAAACTGGCCGCGTGCACCCCGAAAAACAACAAGTGGTTTCTCAAGATCTATGATCTTACAAAGCCGAGGGTAGATCCGGGGGGAGCATTTTCGATTTGGGTGAGTCCGAATTCTGTTTTCTTTAATAGGGATCGAACTCTGGTTTTGTTCAGGGATGGGGCTAAATCCGCGGAATGTGTGGTTGCGAAAATTGAACCCAAAGGGATGACTGAGATCTCGCGCTGGAAGTGCCCTTCAAAGCCGCAACTTAGTCCCTCAGGAAATAGAGCATGGGCTCGTGATGCGGTTTACGAGACGGCGACCGGAAAGCAGTTCCTGAGTCATGAACGTGAGGATTCTCGGGAGACAATTTCCGCTCGATGGCTGGACGAGAGTCGGGTCCTCGAATTGCAGGCTCTCAGGAGAAAAGATGAAGAGGCTCCCGATGAGTTATACGGGAATGGGTATGTGATGTGGGAGGCTGAAACTGGAAAAACTCTTTTGAGGCTTCAAGAGCCGCGGGCGCTCACTTTTGAAAGTTCACCAGACGGACGTTGGATTGCTGAGGGAGGCATTGATGGTCGGTTGCGGATTCGATCGGCGCAGACACTCGCGGTTTATAAGGAATACAAAGTGCATGACATGCAGGTGACAGAGGTCTTATGGCACCCAACGAAGCCTGTTATTTTGACGGCCGCCCGGGGAGAGCATTTTGTAAAAGCGTGGGACCATCGTGACGGAAGTTTGGTTCAGAGTTTCCGTTGTTGGAAGTTTCCCCTAACCCTTGGCCTGAACGGCGAAGGTGGACTGCTTGGGATTACCCACAATGGGAATCCTCTTATCCTGCCTCTCGATTTGAGTCGCGTGCGGGACTAGAGACGGCGCGCTTTTGAATCTGCAACTCACGACTTTGGAGCGAAATGGCTCGGTATTTGTTGCGTCTCCGCTCGATCGAGTAGGTCTGAAACGCTGCACCACCTTGTCGCCCAATCAGAGATTGCGAAGTCGGAAAGGCGAGTCTCCACCGCCATCATGAGAAGTGAGTGCGGATCGTTACCGCTTTCTAAAGGTAGATCACAATCTCAAACGGGCTAACCCCAGCCCAATCCGGCAGCCCATTTTGTGCCGGTGTTGCGGCGCAGTAATAAACGGGGTCACCGTTTGGTTCCTAGCATCACCCAAATATGGGAGAGAACTCGGGGTAAATAAATGAGTATACTTTTGCTCCCCGCCAATGTTCCCAATTCCGACCACGTTGTCTGCATCGCTCCTCCAGAGTTCACGGTTAATCCAAGTGATCTGCTTTCTCGGAATAATGTGCAGAGTGGCTCAATCGGCACCGCTGCAATTTAACCGCGATATTCGGCCGATTCTTTCGGACAAGTGTTTTGGATGCCATGGACCCGACAGCGGCCATCGCAAGGCGGGATTGCGCTTGGATATTCGCGAGGAGGCGATGAAGGCTCCCAAGAGCGGCGAATTACCGCTCAAACCAGGGGACCCCGAGGGGAGTCATCTCTTGAGTCGAGTCTTGAGCGAAGATGTCGATGAAGTCATGCCTCCTCCGGACTCGAAGCTTCCAAAACTCACCAAGCAGGAGATTGCCACTTTGCGCCGATGGATTTCGGAAGGGGCTGAATACCAGGCCCACTGGTCGTTTATGCCACTTCGGCCGGTTTTGATTCCGGCGAAAAGCGCATCGGATGGGCTCGCCAAAACGGATCTGGATCGACTGGTGTTTGCTTCGCTTGAAAAGCGCGGTCTTCAAGCTCGTCCCGAGGCGAGGCCGGAAGCGGTTCTGCGCCGAGTGACTCTGGATTTGTCGGGTGTGCCACCGACTCCGGAGCAAGTGAGGGCATTTCTTGAGGATGCTAAGCGAGAGGGAATTCAGGGGCCGTATGAAAGAGCTGTGGACCGGTTGTTAGCGGCCGAGACCTTCGGTGAAAAGATGGCGTCGGACTGGTTGGATGTTTCGCGTTACGCCGACAGCTTTGGCTTTCAGGTCGATCGCGACCGCGAGGTTTGGCCGTGGCGGGACTGGGTGGTGGGGGCATTTAATCGGAACCTTTCCTATCGCGATTTCGTGACTTGGCAGCTGGCAGGAGATCTTTTGCCAAACCCAAGTGAGGAGCAGATTCTTGCAACCGCTTTCAACCGTCTGCATCAGCAGGAAGCGGAAGGGGGATCTGTGGAGGAGGAGTACCGAGTGGAGTATATTTGTGACCGTGTGCAGACCTTTGGTACTGCATTTTTGGGACTCACTTTGGAGTGCAGCAAATGCCATGACCACAAGTTTGACCCAATCACGCAGAAGGAATTTTACCAACTATTTGCCTTCTTCGACGACATCGATGAAGCCGGACTGTACTCGTTTTTCAGTCCTGATGATTCACCGACGCCGGCCGCGAAATTGATTCCGCAAAAGGAACGCGAGCGTCTGAAGGCATTTGAGGAGCGCGCCAGATCGTTGGAAAAGGCGTTGGGTGTGGCGGCGGGTCGTCCGGTTGATCACGCGGTTTTTTCGGAGTGGCTTCTGCGGCAGCAGAGTCAGAAAGGGTTCGGAATTTCGGGAGAAATTGCTCGGTTTTCCTTGGACGGTTCGATGGAAACCGGGAAGAAAGCGACGCTAGGCAATGCGTTGGATCCGAAGCAAGCAGTGGCTTTGGTTGGGGAAAATCGATTGGTGGAAGGGCGTTTTGGACAAGCAGTGGAGTTCAGTGGAGACGATGCGTTGGATCTCAAAGTTGGTGCGTTTGATCGGGTGGATCCTTTTACCATCTCACTTTGGATTAAGACCCCAGACGTGAAGGAGCGAGCGGTGATTTTGCATCGTTCAAAGGCTTGGACAGATTCTGCAAGCCGAGGGTTCGAATTGCTTTTGGAGGAGGGAAAGGTGAAGTGGTCATTGATTCGATTTTGGCCGGGGGATGCGGTGTCAATTCGTGCGAGTGAGTTACTTCCAACGAATCAGTGGGTAAATGTAAGCGTTTCGTCGGATGGCTCGGGGCGCGCCGCAGGATTGCGGATCTGTGTGGATGGTAAGGCGGTCGCGATTGACGTGCTTAAGGACAATCTGAGCCGCGACATTGGGCCGGTTGGGAAGGATTCCATCGTGCTTGGCGAGAGGATGCGGGATCGTGGTTTCAAGAAGGGATTAGTGGATGAGGTCCGCATTTTTTCGCGAGAGCTGACTCCGCTTGAAATCGCGTCTTTGTATGATGAACAGCGAATTAAAGAGGTGATTCAACGGGCTCCGGAACAGTTGTCTGAGAAAGAAAGTAGGGATCTGTTTGAGACGTTTCGTTCGACGCAGGATCAGGAGGTGTTGAAGGTGCGTGCAGATTTGAGGGAGGCGCGCGCCGAGTGGGTAAAGGCGCTTAATTCGCAGCGTGAGATCATGGTGATGCGTGAGACCGAAAGGCCCAAGAAGGCTTTTGTGTTGTTTCGAGGTCAGTACGATCAACAACGGGAGGAGGTCTTTGCTGGGACGCCTGTTGCTTTGAATCCATTTCCGAAAGATGCGCCAAAGAACCGCCTCGGACTTGCACAATGGCTCACGGAGCCATCGCATCCGCTGCTCGCGAGGGTGACGGTCAACCGGCTGTGGCAAATGCTTTTTGGGCGTGGTTTAACGAGGACGCCGGAGGACTTGGGGAGTCAGGGTGCGCAGCCGGAGTATCCGGAAGTTTTGGACTGGCTTTCGCAGCGGTTTATTGGGGGCGGTTGGGATCTGAAGGCGCTGCTCAAGACGATCGTGATTTCTCACATCTATCGTCAGGACACGGTTGCGGATGGGGGGTTGATCGCGGACGATCCCGAGAACGTACTGTTGGCGAGAGGTCCGCGCTTTCGGATGTCTGCGGAGATGATTCGGGATAGTTTTCTGAGTGCGAGTGGATTGATGGTCCCCAAGCTAGGAGGGCCTCCTGTGACGCCTTATGAGCTAAGCGAGGCGTTTCGTCCTGCGAAGGTGGACGCCGGAGAGGGTGCGTTTCGTCGGAGCCTTTATACGCGGTGGCGTCGGACGGCACCTCCTCCAGCCATGATGGCATTTGATGCGGCTCGTCGTGGAGTTTGTTCTGCGCGGCGGGAGCGGACCAATACGCCGCTTCAATCTTTGGTTCTGTTGAATGGCCCCCAGTATGTCGAGGCGGCTCGAGTCTTGGGTCAGAACCTCCATCAGAAGTGCCGAGGCGATGTCGATGCGATGATCGAGGAAGGGTTTCTTGCGTGCATGAGTCGTTTTCCTGATGAGCGAGAAAAGGAAATTGCAGGGCGACTCTACCGGGAGCAGCTGGCCTATTTTAAGGCGCACCTTGAAGAGGCCCAAGAGCTGTTAAAGATGGGCCAGAGCCCGCAGGCGC
>CANFNA010000151.1 GCA_947448395.1 Chthoniobacteraceae bacterium | reverse complement strand
GAAAGGTGATGCCGTTGTAGAACCCGCTTTTGGCGAGGTTCAGAAAGTTTGCGGCTGTGATCGGGACCTTGGAGGCAAAGATGGTGCCTTCAATGTCTCCGCGGGATGTTTTGAGGATGATACGAATGTCGTCCATCAAGGCATCGTAGCGGGGAATCCACTGCAGGGGAATCTCCACGTGACATTCGGGACCAATCGGGGGTATGCACCACGTTCGTATGAGTAATCGTTTCGTATTTTCTTCTGTGGCGGGTCTGCTTTTTTGCGGCCTGATGTCTCTGTCTGCACAAACCCCTACCGCGGCCCCGAGTAAGGAAGTTGCGGTGATCAAAACGAACAAGGGAGAGATGACGGTGGAGTTTTGGAGCGATGTGGCACCCAAAACTGTGGAGAACTTTAAAAAGCTCTCGAAGGATGGATTTTACAATGGCACGGCATTCCATCGCATTATCAAGGGTTTCATGATCCAGGGAGGAGATCCGCTCACTAAGGACAAAGCCAATGAATCGCGGTTTGGTACAGGGGATCCCGGATACAAGATTAAAGCCGAATTCAATCCGAAGAAACACGAGCGTGGAGTCTTGTCCATGGCTCGGAGTGCGGATCCTGATTCTGCCGGTTCGCAATTCTTCATTTGCCTCGATGCCGCCCCATTTTTGGACGGTAAGTACACTACCTTTGGAAAGGTTGTTAAAGGTGAGGAGGTACTTTCGAAAATTGGAGATACCCCAGTGGTCTCGAACGGGCGAGGCGAAGAGAGTAAGCCCGTGGAGCGTGTAGTGGTGGAGAGCGTGACTTTGGTGCCCGCTCCGTAACGCATTTGTTGCAAAAATAAGAGGCTTTCGCATCGACACCCAATCCTGATTTGGAAGCCTCTTTCGGTCGGGCTCGCTGGCGAAAGCATGCGGGCCCAACTTCTTTTCAATTTCTATGTCTACCCAACCTCACACCGTGAAAATCGGCCTGGTGCAGATGACCTGTTCTGCCGATCCCAAGGAAAACCTCCAAAAGGCGATCGAGCGTGTGCGTGAAGCCGCAGGGCGTGGCGCTCAAATCATCTGTTTGCAGGAACTTTTTACCTCTCTGTATTTCTGCCAAATCGAGGATCATAAATATTTCGCTTTGGCAGAGGCGATTCCTGGTCCGAGCACCGAGGCTCTTGGGGCGGTGGCGAAGGAATTGGAGGTGGTGATCATTGCGTCCCTGTTTGAGCGGCGCAGTGCCGGTTTGTACCACAATACCGCCGCGATTCTCGATGCTGATGGGGCCTATCTCGGGAAATACCGCAAGATGCACATTCCCGATGACCCTCTCTTCTACGAAAAATTCTACTTCACCCCAGGGGATCTCGGATTCCGCGCTTGGAAGACTCGCTATGCAAAGATCGGAGTTTGCGTCTGTTGGGACCAATGGTACCCGGAGTCTGCCCGTCTGACGGCTTTGCGTGGTGCTCAGATCTTGTTTTTCCCGACGGCAATCGGATGGCATCCCTCCGAAAAAGCCCAGTATGGAGAGAGACAGCATAGTGCTTGGGAAACCATCCAGCGTGGTCATGCGATTGCCAATGGATGCTATGTTGCGGTGCCCAATCGGGTGGGACATGAGGCTCCAGATGGCGGGCCGGGTTTGCAGTTTTGGGGTCAGAGTTTTGTTGCGGATCCCTCGGGTCAGATCATTCAAAAAGCGTCGGTTGAGAAAGAGGAGATCTTGATGGCGGACTTAGATTTGGATGCTCTGGATACCCAGCGCACGCACTGGCCGTTTTTCCGAGATCGCCGGATTGACGCTTATGAAGGAATGGACCAACGCTTTTTGGAGGATTCCGATGTTTGAGCGTCGAGGGCCAGGAGGGCCGAAGCCTGCGGAATTGGGATATCGGATGCCTGCGGAATGGGAGCCGCATGCAGCGACCTGGTTTTCTTGGCCGCGTCCGGAGGGGATTTCGTTTCCAGATGCCTATGATCGGGTCATGCCAACCTTTGCCCGAATGGTTGATGCTCTTGCGGATTCAGAGGCGGTCTGCATCAATGTTTGGGATTCGGCTCACGAGCGTGAGGTGCGTCGGCAGTTGTCTAAAAACGGAGCTCGCGAGGGCCATGTCAGGTTTTACGAGCATCCTGCCCACGAGCCGTGGTGCAGGGATCATGGGCCCATTTTTCTCAAACGCGCCGAGGCTCCCGAAACGGTGATTGTCGATTGGGCCTACAATGCTTGGGGAGGAAAGTACCCGCCTTTCGATTTGGATGACGCCGTTCCGACGCGGGTGGCGGAGTTGCTTGGGTTGCCCGTATATGAGCCTTCGATGATTTTGGAGGGAGGATCGATTGAGGTGAACGGAGCAGGAACCCTCCTCACCACCACCAGTTGTTTGTTGAATCCGAACCGGAATCCGGATTTATCCCGAGAGCAGATCGAGAAAAACCTTCGCGATTATCTCGGGGTTCGCAACATCCTTTGGTTGGGAGATGGAATTGAAGGCGACGATACGGATGGACACATCGACGACCTGACACGCTTTGTGAACCGGACGACTGTCGTGACGGTTGTTGAGGAAAACGAGGAGGACCCCAATTGCCTGCCCCTTCGTGAGAATCTCGAAACATTAAAAGGCATGCGTTTGGAGGATGGTTCCTCGATGAACATTCTCACCTTGCCGATGCCGGCTAGGATCGACCGCGAGGATCTTCGTTTGCCGGCTAGTTACGCGAATTTTTATATTGGCAATGAGGTCATCCTGTTACCGGTATTTTCTGATCGGCAAGATGGGCCGGCGATTAAGGTGCTGGAAGCGTGTTTTCCAAGTCGGAAAATCGTGCCGATCGATTGTCGCGAACTCATCTGGGGACTCGGAGCGTTTCACTGTTTGAGCCAACAGCAGCCTTTGTAGGACGTTTTTTCTTTCGCCCGCGGGGATTTTGCCTCTGTTTGGAGTTTTATGGCACGCAAGGAAGCTCTTTCGTTGGGACATTCTCCGGATCCGGATGATGCCTTCATGTTTTTCGCTCTGGCGGAAAACAAAATTGAAACACACGGATGGAGTTTTGAGCACACGCTACAAGACATTCAGACGTTGAACGAGCGGGCGACCCGTGGGGAGTTGGCGATCTCTGCGATTTCCATTCATGCTTATGCTTATGTGTTGGATCGGTACGCTCTGCTTCCATGTGGGGCCAGCATGGGGGATGGCTATGGACCGATGTTGGTGGTGCGCACCGGCACTTCCTTCCCTGAGTCGGAGACTGAACAGAAGGCTTGGTTACGTAAAAAAACCATCGCGGTTCCCGGACTCATGACGAGCGCTTTCCTGAGCCTCCAGTTGTGTCTTGGAAAAGACCTCCAATGTGTGGTTACCCCCTTTGACGAAATTTTCTCAGCTGTCCAAGACGCACGAGCTGATGTGGGGTTGATCATTCACGAAGGACAGTTGACCTATCGTCAGGAAGGATTTGAGAAGGTCTTGGATCTGGGAGAGTGGTGGAAGCAGGAAACTGGGCTGCCACTCCCTCTGGGTGGGAACGTGATTCGGAAGGATTTCACGCCAGCCGAGCGGAGTGAGATTAATGTGATTTTACGCGAAAGCATCCGGTATGGGCTGGAGCATCGCGCGGCGGGCGTAGCGCATTCGATGCCCCTCGCCCGAGGAATGGACGAGCCGCTGGCGGATAAGTTCATTGGCATGTACGTGAACGACTTTACGTTGGACTACGGGGAGCTCGGTCGGCGTGCGATTCGGGAGTTTTTGGGAAGGGCGCACAAAGCAGGTCTGATCCCTACGCTGGTTGAATTGGAGTTTGTCGAATAGGCGGCCTTGGTGTGTTTACCTTCGGTTTTAGGGAGGGGCTGTTGCGAAGCGGGCGGCTGGAGTCCCTCGCCTCCCAATTGAAAAAGGAAAACGCCGCGCCCGAGAGGTCTCGGGTGCGGCGTTTTTAGGTTAGCTTTAGATTAAGCCGTCTTGGAAAGGACCGCTTACTTATTGCACTTCTTGCAGACTTCGCCTGCTCCCTTTGCCTTGACGCAGCAGGGATGTTCGCAGTCTTTACCGGCGGCCTTGGCCTTGTCACAGCAGGATTCTGCAAACACGGGGGCCGAGAGAACTGCAAACGCAAAGGTTGCAGCCGTGAGGAGTTTGGTGATGCTCATACGAGTTCTCCTTTCTCATGAAACCGAATTGTTTTCCATCTCTTATTTTAGCTAGTGCTGTTTTGCTAATAAATCCCCATGCCCTCCGAGCGGAGGCGGTCTGGCCCCAATTTCGCGGTCCGGGGCAATTGGGGATCAGTCGTGAGACGAAGGTTCCTCGGGAATGGAGCGAGACGCAAGGCGTTCGGTGGAAGACTCCAATTCAGGGTGAAGGATGGTCGTCGCCGTTGGTGGCGGATGGACGCGTTTGGATGACGACCGCGACGGAAGAAGGAAAATCGCTACGGGCGGTCTGTGTCGATTTGGAGACAGGGAAGCTGCTGCAGGACGTGGAGGTGTTTTCGAATGAGGTTGTGGCTCCGAAGCATCGGCGGAATTCGTATGCCTCGCCGACGGGTATTTTGGAGGGGGATCGTCTGTATGTGCACTTCGGTGCATTTGGGACGGCTGCTTTGGATGGGAAGACGGGACGTAAACTGTGGGAGAACCGAACGCTGGTCGTGGATCATCAGAACGGTCCTGGGGGTTCCATAGCTACGCACGGCAATCTGCTGTTAGCGGCCTGTGATGGGATGGATTTGCAGTACGAAGTCGCGCTGGACAAAGAAACGGGAAAGGAAGTTTGGCGCTCGGAGCGTTCTGCGAAGGAATTTCTGGAAACCCTTGCGCCGGACCGCCGTAAGGCCTACGGGACGCCGTTTTTGACGGAGATTGAAGGAAAGGCGGTGAGTTTGACGACGGCGTCCACGCGGTTGGTGGCGTTGGACCCGAGGACAGGGAAAGAGCAGTGGCACATCAAATATGGTCTGGGTTTCTCGAATGTGCCCATTCCTGTGAGGGAGGGGGATTTGGGGGTGATCTGCACCGGTTTTATGAAGCCGGAAGTGTGGGGGATTCGACTTGGGGGGGCACAGGGGGATGTTTCCGAGACGCATGTGTTATGGAAGCAAAAGACGGGGGCGCCGGATCAGACCTCGCCGCTTCTTGTCGACGGTCGTGTGTACATGGTGAGTAGCGGAGGCATCGCGTCGTGCTTGAGCGCGAAGGACGGCGAGATTCTTTGGAAGGAGCGTATTGGGAGTGATTTTGCAGCCTCACCACTGCTGGCGGGCGGGCTGATTTATTTTTCGGACACGAAGGGGGTGACGACGGTGGTTAAGCCTGGGGATACGCTGAACGTTGTTGCAAAGAACGAATTGGCTTCGGGGTGTATGGCGTCGATTGCAGTGGCTGGTAATGCGTTCGTGATTCGCACGAAGGAGGCGCTTTATCGGATTGATCCATGAGCGAAGATCTCACGTTAAAATGAGTCAAATGAGTCTTAGTGCATTTCGGGAACAACTGGTGGCGCTCGATCTTTCTGAGCGACAGGAAGAGGTGGGGTTTCGCCAGTTGATGGTCGAATTATTGGATAGTGGGGTGGACTGTTTCTCGAGAGTGTGTTTTCCGGCGCATTTTACGGGGAGCGCTTTGGTGGTGAGTGCGGATGGGGGGCAGGCGCTTTTGCATCATCATCGAAAGTTGGGGCGCTGGATGCAGTTTGGAGGGCATTGCGACGCTGGGGAGAGTGTTTTGCAGGGGGCGCTGCGGGAGACTTATGAAGAGTCTGGGATTGAGGGGTTAATTTTGGCGTCTGCGAAGCCATTTGACTTGGATATTCATGAGATACCGGCGCGGGCGGACCAACCGGCGCATTGGCATTATGACGTGCGTTATGTGCTGATTGCGCCTGAGGCAGCGGTGCCTCGGGTGAGTGAAGAGAGCAATGAACTGCGTTGGTTTACTCCGGCAGAGATGGAGGCGTTGGAGTTGGATGGCGGTTCCCGGCGTCTTTTGAAGAAGTGGCGGCGTCTTTTGGAGCGGCGATCCGAGCATTCTTGAGGTTGAAAAGGGGATGTGGATGGGGTTGGCGGGGATAGACTCTTGAGGAGAGCGAGGAGGGGGTGCAGAGTGCACGGCCCGCTGGAAGAAGATCGGCGGTCTTTTCCTTTTTAAATCCACTATGCTCACGATTCGCGACCTTAAGAAATCCCATGGGGGCACCACGCTGTTTGAAAACGCGTGTATGCAGATTAATTACGGGGAGCGCGTGGCGTTGATCGGTCCGAATGGGGCGGGCAAGAGCACGATTTTTTCGATTATTTTGAAGCGGCAAGATCCGGATGCGGGGACGGTGGAGCGGGATGAGTGGACGATGATTGGGTTTCTTCCGCAGGAGGCCGAAGCGCAGGGGGATGAGACGGTGATGGATATTGCAACGGGGCGTGCTGGGGAGGTTCCGGCATTGGAGTTGCGGTTGCGGGAATTGGAGAAGGCGGGGGCAGTGGATGGGGCGGAGTACTTGGAGGCGCATGCCAAGCATGAGGCGTTGAGCAATCCCAAAGTGGAAGCGAAGGCGAAGCGAATTTTGGTGGGGTTGGGGTACAAGGACACGGATTTTAATCGACCGGCGAAGGCGCTGAGTGGGGGGTGGGTGATGCGCGCCCATCTTGCGCGGTTGTTGGTGATGGAGCCTGACTTACTGATGTTGGATGAGCCGACCAACCATCTCGATCTGGTGTCCCTGCTATGGTTGCAGAATTACCTCAAGACCTATTCGGGAGCGGTCTTGCTCATTTCGCATGACCGCGAGTTCATGGACGAGATCGTGGAAAACGTGTTTGAGATCCACGAGAAGCAGCTTCGGGAGTGGAAGGGGAACTATACGGCTTACCTTGAGCAGCGGGAGGCGGCTTATGAGCAACAGAACGCTGCGTACAAGAATCAGCAGAAGGAGATCGCGGCGTTGCGGGAGTTTTACGATCGGTTTCGTCAAGTGGCGTCAAAAGCCTCTCAGGCGATGAGTAAGCTTAAACAAATTGAGCGCATGGAGTTGATCGAGAAACCGGTTCCGCCAAAGAAACCGTTCCGATTTATGATTCCGCAACCGATTCGAAGCGGGGCGAAGGTGGTCTCTTTGGATGGGATCCACATGGCGTATGGGGAGCATGTTGTGTATCGGGGGTTGAGCCTTGATGTGGAGCGAGGCGAACGGACGGTGTTAGTGGGGCCGAATGGCTCTGGGAAAAGCACGCTGCTG
The DNA here is from genome assembly GCA_947448395.1 of Chthoniobacteraceae bacterium. GTDB lineage: Bacteria > Verrucomicrobiota > Verrucomicrobiia > Chthoniobacterales > Chthoniobacteraceae > Chth-196. Next base: position 444 of record CANFNA010000151.1, on the reverse strand, counting down.
AAGATCCTCGCAGGGGTGCTCGATTTTCAAAAAGGGGAACGCAAGCTCGGCCTCAATGCGAAGCTTGGGTACTTTAGCCAGCATCGTTCAGCGACTTTAGATGCGGAAAAAAATGTGCTGCAGGAGGTGATGGATGCGTCGGGGACGCTTTCTGAGAATGAGGCGCGCGGGATCTTGGGCAGTTTCCTGTTTCGAAAGGAGGAGATTTACAAAAAGACAGCTGTCCTCAGCGGCGGGGAAAAGACGCGTCTGAATCTTATCAAATTTCTAGTGGATCCGCCCAATTTGCTCCTCATGGACGAGCCGACGACCCATTTGGATATTCACACGGTGGAGTCTCTTATTTTGGCGTTGGAGCATTACGAAGGAACTTTGGTTTTCATTTCGCACGACGTGCATTTTATCCGGAAGCTCGCAACGAAGGTTCTCCATGTGAACGCAGGG